>CAYSMU010000564.1:0-2201 GCA_964432145.1 uncultured Chloracidobacterium sp. | reverse complement strand
TGTTTATGCGAAAAAACGATTGAACATTGAACATGGCGAAAAATGGCACATAACCCGTTATATATCAATAAGATACGTGTTCAATTGGCGATTGAACGGTATGTCATTTGTCCGCACATTGTGCGCCATTTGTCCGGACAAATGACGCACAGGGCTGAAAAGTGAGAACATGAAAGGGTGGAAAAGTGAAAAAAGGCCTGTCAATTCTCCGCGCGACCAATATTATCTGCGAGGCAAGCTCTATATTCTTTCGCCTTTGCGCTGAGGGCCTGAGTGATCAGGTTCGGATATTACGGTTTTGCGCACCATCGAGGCTGAACTTTGAGTTAGAATACTCGTATTCGCTTGTAGCTTTTGAACAGGAGTAACTATGCCGATAAATTACAAGCTCGCCGAGAATGCCAGGCCGCAAGTCTCGCTTTTGCTGACAGCGACCGCCGTCAGCGTTGGGATATGGGTCGTTTCTTGGTTCGTGCCCGCCGCGGCGTACGTCGTGTATCCGCTGCAGCTCTTTGCGACTTTTATTCATGAGAGCAGCCACGCTCTCGCGGCCCTCGTGACGGGAAACGCGGTAATGAGCCTCACGGTCTCGCCCGACACGAGCGGGGCGGTTTGGTCCGAGGTATCCGGGATCTCGCAGCTCTTTATCTCGAGTGCGGGCTATCTGGGCACGACGGCATTTGGCACGATATTGCTCGCATGGATGCGTCTCGGCTGGTCGTCGCGGGTCGCCTTGTACATTTCGGCAGGACTGGTCGGCGTGATGACGATCGCCTTCGGATTTCTGGCCCCGATATGGAATCTGCTCGCGAATGTCACGTTTGGCGGGGTTATTTTCACCGTATTTTCCGGTGCGGTGCTCGCGGCCGGCATCGCAGCTATTGCGAAGTTTGCTCCGGCGAAATGGGTCAATTTCGCATTGGCCTTCCTGGCTGTACAGTGTCTGCTTAACGCATTCTTCAGTCTCAAGGACCTGTTCTTTGTTTCGGCGGCGGGTACTCAGCAGACCGACGCGGCGAATATGGCCGCCGCGACCGGCATTCCGTCCCTCGTTTGGGTGTTCCTGTGGATCGTGATCTCGCTCGTAATGATCTCGGTCGGTATGCGGCTGTATGCGGTCAGCAAGGGCAAGAAATCGGGCGATTCGGTGTTTGTGGATTGAGAATTTCAACGCAGAGACGCAAAGACGCAGAGAAGAACATGAAGAAATTACCGAGATATCCAAGGTCCGATCAGAATTTTCCTTGCGTCGGTTGCACTTTGCGATAAAGATCTAGTATGCGCCTCATCTCCATCATATTGATATTTGGCTGCCTCGCTTTTGTCACGCTCGGCCAAGTGAAGACACCCACAAAACCTGCCGTCAAGGTCCCTTTCGAGCAGTCGCTTCAGGCGGTCGTGGTCACGACCAAAGGGTGGGACACCGTGACGGGTACCGCCGCAATATTCAACAGAAAAGATGCCAAGAGCGATTGGAAGCAGGACGGCGAATCGTTTCCCGTCGTCGTAGGCCGAAGCGGCCTCGCGTGGGCCGACCTGCTAAACGGCGACATCGACATGGCAAAGATCAAGCAGGAGGGTGACGGCAACGCACCGGCTGGGCTGTTCCCGCTTACTGCGGCATTCGGGGTCGGGTCAAAGCCAAACGCGGTCGAGCTGCCGTACACCAAACTCGACCAATATACCGAGTGTGTCGACGACACCAGGTCGAGTTTTTACAATCGTATAGTCAACCGCATGCAGGTTGGGAATTTCGACTGGAAGTCATCCGAAAAGATGCTGGCGATCGGCGATCAGTACGCTCTCGGGGTTTTCGTTGCTTACAACACGTACCCCGTCGAACGTGGCCGTGGCTCGTGTATCTTCCTGCATATTTGGAAAGATGCGAATTCCGGCACTGCCGGCTGTACCGCGATGGAACGCCGCAACCTTGAGCGAATAGTCGCGTGGGCTTCGCCGGCAAAGAATCCGTACCTGGTGCAGATGCCCAGGGAAATTTACAACAAACGACAAAAAGCTTGGAAACTGCCGAAACTCAAATAACTCTCGACCAACTGCCGATCGGCAGCCGCCTGATGGTCCGCTCGAAAAAGGAGTGGCGTTTCGCCGCGGTGTCAAAGATCGCGGACGAACGCATCGTGCTTACAGTCTGCTCGCCCAGCGGCTACACGTACCGGCTGCGGCGTGAATTCGATACTGTC
>CAYSMU010000563.1:0-2202 GCA_964432145.1 uncultured Chloracidobacterium sp. | reverse complement strand
CGTTCGCCGTGGCAAGATCATAGGCGAGGTTCATCGACATCTGCGACGCGACGATCTCGGTCGAGTGTATCGAACAGGCGATAGATACGATTGTCTTGCCGTTCTTTACCAGATCGGCAAGCTCGGCCTCACCCGATATTGTCCGCGGGTCTGCAAGCTTTGCGCTGATGCGGCGATACTTCTCAAGGTTCTTGATGTTGTCGGAGGACGAGATGAACGCGACGATCAACGGCTTGCCATTCGTCGTTTTACCTATCTCTTTGACCGCGACCTTGTTGCTCGCCTTGTCGAGTTTTGAGAAGTAATCCGTAATCTGCTTCCAATCGGCGATGGTCTTGTCATCGGTCGGCTGGAATCCGAGCACCGATCTGGGCGACGGCACCTGAGCGACAACCGCCGCCGAAAGCAGTAAAATTATTCCGCAAACATATATCGCCGCCGACAAGGCCTTTATCGAATGTCTCGAACCAAACCGAAAGATACCCATTCTTTTTCTACCTCAGCGTCTTGTCGCCCCGACGGCTCAAATGCTGACGAACTCCTCGACAATAAGTTGTTAGAATTTCCTGTTCACGAGTCTAACAAATCGAGGCTGTCCGGGAAAATTCGTTATTGGTGGTGTTGGTTTGTCGCCGGTACCTTACTTCTGATAATCGGGACGCCGTCGCTGCTCTTTCTCTGGCTAATCCGCCGCCGCATCTGGCTTTATCCCCTGGCGTTCTGGGGCGCAACGACGTGGCTCAAGGCATGCGGTGCCAAGATCAAGGTCACGGGCACGGAAAATCTCGATCCGGACGTGTCGTATGTATTCGCCTCGAATCACCGTTCCTATCTCGATACGGCGACATTGTTCTGCTGTACCGGCAAACGAATGGGCTTGGTGGCAAAAAAGGAGCTTCTCAAGATACCGGTACTCGGCCAGGGGATGGGCTTCGTGAATGTGATCGCCATCGACCGGACAAATCCTGAGCGAGCGATGCGTTCAATGAAAAAGGCCCGCGAAGTAATGGAAAACGGTTATTCGTTCGGGCTGTTTGTCGAGGGCACACGGGCGATGCCGGGCGAACTGCTTCCTTTCAAAAAGGGGGCATTCTATCTCGCGGTTCAAATGCAGGCACCGATCATTCCGGTCGCCATTCGAAATACAGACTGGATGATGGGAAAGAAGACGGGCGTCGCGTACGCGGGCGAGATCGAGATGGTAATCTTGCCGCCTATCCCAACGGCAGGCAAAACCGAGGAGGACGTGATGGAACTGCTCCTCAAAACCCGCGAAGCGGTCGCCGCCGAGCTGGCAAAGTAAGAATTGCCTTTTCGCATCAATAGCTCAACTTAGTCCTCAGGTTTCATCGACGCAGGCGTCGCTTTTGGCGTCGGGGTCGGTGACGGATCATCGTCGAGTATTCTAACTTCGCTACGGCCGACACGATAGTTTTTGTAGGTCACGCGCATCCTAAGTCTGATAACCTGGCCGCTTTCGAATACTAACTCGTCATCCGATCGAACATCGACGGGAAAGTAGTACTTATTGTCGATAGGCAGCCGGGTTGTTTCGACAACCGGAAACCTGTTTTTTTTCGTTTCCGGCACCGCCTTTCCCTTTGACCTTACGATCATCGGGTCGTCGCGGTCCACCCAAATGCGCCCAGTGAAAAGACGGAGCTTCGATTTTTTCGGGTCGGGGATGACCTTTGGCGTAACGTCAAAGACATAAAGATCGATACCATCGATCCGCTCACTACCAACATAAGTGATGTTGTACTGAGAAATTGCCGATGGCTCGAGGGCGAATGGATTGATGCCGCCCAGATCCTCAAGGTCCTCGGCCGTCACCGACAGTTCGGTCAACGTCGATAGCGGCATATACTCGATCTTTTCAAATCGAACCCCTTCGCTGTTGAATGTCAGATACGAGTCGCGGCGATAAGTTCCCGTTATGTTTCCGCCGAGGCCAACTGTACTGATCATCGCTGAGCGATTGAACGCATAGCTGTTTAGTGCCTCGCGAAATGTTGCCTCGTTCTGGGAGAACTTCTTTATAACCCGTTCTATCTCAGCGGGACTCAGATCAACCTTGGCAACAGCCTGCCCGAGCACAGCACCAGCCGCAATGCCAAGAACAAAAACAATATTCGCGAGACGTTTTATCGACATATTTACAAAGACCAAAAGGTAGATGCACGCCCAGGCTAAAAAGTTGAC
>CAYSMU010000562.1:0-2215 GCA_964432145.1 uncultured Chloracidobacterium sp. | reverse complement strand
CGGAGCTTTCATGCTGGGACTTGGAGCTTCGGTCGTGGCCGCCTGGGTCCCGGCACGCATCGCCTCGAATCTGGAACCGGCGTTTGCATTGAGAAATATCGAGATCCGGCAGCCTAAGGCAAGCTCGGGAACTGTCCGGATCGTTCTCGGGATCGTGCTTATCTTTGCAGGGCTTGTTTTGATCAGGTTCACTCCCCCGGTGGCCGGCAACTATCTTCAGACATCATTCTCATTCATGATCCAGATCGGCATGATCCTACTGCTGCCGAAGATCATCGAGATCGGGGCGAGGGTCCTCAGGCCCGTGATGAATGCCCTATTCGGTGTCGAGGGAGTGATCGCGGTCGAGACAATGGCGCGCTCGCCGAGGCGGACCGTTGCCACAGTCGGGGCGATAATGATCGGGCTCACCTTTGCGTTATCAAACGCCTCACTGATCCAGAGTCTGAAGAGCGCATTGACCCGGTCGATCGACAAGGCGATCGCCGCGGACGTTCTTGTTACGTCGTCAGAACAGCTTCAGTCACGCACGTATCATTTCACCCAGGAGACTGCCGCCGCCATCAGCTCGCTGCCCGAAGTGGCAACGGCCGACCAACTGCGTGTGACGGCGACTCAGTTCGACGGCAGAGAGGTGACGATCCTCGCTCACGACATGAATGCGTATTTTGAGATATCGCCGGACCTTCTCGACAGCGGAGATCCTGTGCGGGCGCGCGAATTGACGTCGAAAGGCGAGGGCGTCCTGATATCACATAATTTATCTTTTCGCTGGAACATCGGCATCGGTGATCTGCTGACAATCCGCTCACCGAGCGGTGACCTCAGACTGCCGGTTGTCGGCATGCTGGATTATTATCGGTCAGAGAATGGGACGATCTTCATGGATCGGGAGCTGTACAAACGGCATTGGGACGACACAGACGTCGATTACGTCTTTATCGACCTCAAACCGGGTGTTGACCGACAGGCGTTCAAGGCGAAGATCGAGGCGGTTATCGCCGGTACGCAGAGAGCATTTATTTATACGCACGAGGAATATAAGGCTTGGGTCACCAGATTGATCGATCAGTTTTTCACGCTGATGTATATTCAGATGCTCGTGGCGATACTGGTCGCGGCGATCGGCCTGGTGAATACGATGCTGATATCTGTCGCCGAGCGAAAACGTGAGCTTGGTATCTTTCGTGCGATCGGCGGCCTGCGGCGGCAGGTCGTGAAGATGGTAATGCTCGAGGCACTTGCGATATCAATGATCGGGTTTGTCACGGGTGCGGTCACAGGTTGGATGAACTCGTACTTTCTCGTACACACCGCGTCCAAACTTGTTGCCGGTTTCAGCCTGCCGCTATTGTACCCGTATTGGCTGATGCTCGCCGCGATCCCGATGGTTGTAATTGTTGCCCTGGTCTCGGCATGGCTTCCGGCGAGGAATGCCGCACGCCTGGAGGTTGCCGAGGCTATAGGTTACGAATGATCTCGTGAGAAATGTGAAACCACAAACGCGTTGAAAACGAAATAACACCTTATGTTTGATTCACTTATTCGCCCATTCGAAGACGTAGCCGCCTCGGTCCTTGGTGGAGTTGCCGATCTGCTCGACAGCAGCGGAGGTCGATTGCGTGAACCGCCGACCAATGGCGAGGTAGTTATTCCCGATGACCTTTTCGCAAAATCGGACGTTCAGACAGAATGGTGGTATTACACGGGCCAGTGCCAGACAGAGTCGGGCCGCGAGTTCGGCTTTGAGCTCGTATTCTTCAAACGCCGAACCGACCGCGACAAGATCGGTATCATTCCCGTAACTGCTCTGGCAAATCCGATGTATTTCGCGCACTTTGCGATCTCGGATATTACACGGCAGAAATTCCGTTACGAACATTTACGAAGCTTTAACAAGTTTCTGGATATTCCGGTGATGATGAGCGAAAGGGCTTGCGATATCGCGCTCGGCCCTTGGTCATTGCGAGAAGTCGCCGGCAGGCATATTCTTCACGGAACCTTCGAGGACGGCCTAGTCTTCGATGCGGTGCTTGAACCGGTCAAACCCCTGATACTCAACGGCGAGAATGGCGGAGGCGTTAGCCGAAAGAAATCCGGTGCGTCTAACCACTTTTCCTACACGCGAATGAAGGTAGCAGGCCGCATGCTGGAAAACGGCCGGACCGAGAAATTCGAAGGGACCGGCTGGATGGATCGGGAGTTTGGCCATTGG
>CAYSMU010000561.1:0-2228 GCA_964432145.1 uncultured Chloracidobacterium sp. | reverse complement strand
GACGTAGACGCTCTCAACTACGTTCCCATCCGTATAGTAGCTTAGGGTTTCCTGATATCGAGGCCGGTCCTCAATAGTGCCCTTCTCTGTGCTTATCCGCCCTAGAGCGTCGTAAGTAAATTTCTTTGTTAACCAAAGTTTGCCGTCGTTCAGATATTGTCGAATCTCGGTGATCCTGCCGTTATTGTCGTATTCGTATTTGTATCGCTGGTCGTAGCGCTTGTCCCTCGGTTTCTTCTCGCCGCCCGTCTCGATGGTTCCAAGCATCTGCATTTTGACCCGAGGATCGTTGGTGATGCGTTCAGTGTTTGCGACACGATCGCCTTCCAGAGCAAAAAATGTGTTTTTCTCCCCCGTCCAATAGGAAGTGCTGGACGCACGGTTTCCTTCTACGTCGTACGCCTCTATATTCATGACTTCAGGCTTTTTGACCGGTTTTCCATCTGGTCCACGCTCCTCGCTCCAGCTCTCCACAATTTTTACCGTTCCACGGAATCCGTCCAAGTCTCGGTCCGTCATTCTTTGGGAATACCCAAGATAAGAGAAAACAAGAACACAGATTACGGCCCACCCAAATCTCATGAGGGTATCTTAGCGCAGCTCATTTCTCGGAGGCCAATCTAAGGTCGAAGCAATGCAACTCGGGTCACGAAGCCCTGAAAGTGCCTCACGGAGCGCTGCAAATCGGTCACAAAGCGGCTAAAATGGCTTCCGAAGCCGTACAAACCTGTTCCGAAGCACAACAAGTCACCCACGAAGCGGTGAAAGTCCCTTACGAAGGCCGAAATGCCTCGTGAAGCGGAAACAGTGGCGTGTTATTCTCAAATCGCACCGATTTAACCTGCTTCAACTCTCACCGACGACGCAAAAAGTGATTGATTCCGGTACGGGATAAAGCTGTACTTGCGAAACAAATTTTCAACAGAAAGGGGGACGACGATGAGAATTCTTATTCTTAGTTTCGCACTGGTTTTTGTTTCTTTTACGTCCATCGCGCACGCTCAATCGATCGAAGACAATGCAGACTATCGGGAGTTCCGGAAGTGGGTCGTCGCCAGCCAGGAGCCTGGTCCCCTGGCGGTCGTCTACGGATGGTGTATCGAGGCGTATAACAAAATGATCGCAGGCGGCGTGCCGCCATCGACCCGCGTCGTTGAGGACAAGGACTGGGGAACTTTCTGGAAAGGAACCGTACAGGAGATCAAAGAAAATTTGTGCGATGGCGGTCTCAAAAAGCTAACGGGCGATCTTGATGCTAAACACGCGCCGTACAAAACCCACCTGAAAGCAGACAAGCTGCGTCTCGTCATCAACGAGAAAACGGGTCATGTATACTCGTATGCTCTGGCCGGCGGTAAATACACAGACGATGCCAAAGCCCTCGCCGCCGCCAAGGTTTGGTTTCTTGACATCGGCCCACCGAGCAACGAGGCTCAGAATTGCATTACCGGCGGCAGACGCAACTCGGTTCGCCGCTATACCTTTGACGCTGAGCACAAGCTACTCGGAACGACCCAAAAGGCCTACTGCGGCGATCCGCCGGCGTCGGCGTATCGATAGCTGCGGCATAGATCATGAGCGAAACTGCTTTATAGATTTCCGCCTTGGAGGTGGTATCTGGCGTGATCTGTCCTCTTATTCAACAGTTTCCCGGCAACGATCTTGCGAGGCCCCGACGCGATCGACAATCGGACTTGAAAAATGAGTTTATCCAAAGCAAAATTCGGAACATTCGACGATCTTGTCGCAAGGCTCGATCCTGAGATCGAGCAGATCGCGCGCAGCCTTCGCACGCTCATTCTGCGTTTGGATCCAGAAGCGGTTGAGGTCGTGCGTCTGGGGGATAACGCGGCGTCATTCGGACTCGGAACAAAGAAGATGAGCGAGGCATACGCTTACATCATGCCCAAGAAAGGCTATGTGAACCTCGGCTTTTATAATGGGGCGGCACTCGCCGATCCGGCAGGGTTGATCGAAGGAACGGGAAAACGGCTGAGACACGTAAAAGTGTACTCGAGCGAAGACGCGGATCGGCCGGAATTACGCCGATTGATCGAATCGGCAAAGGCAGAGCGAAGGCAGGCACTCGATCGCAAATAGCATGAGCAACACAGCAACCTTAATATCAGCCTTAGAAACGGCCCCCGGAGCAGAAAATGGTTCCAAAAGGTGCCGTTCGTGTATAATTATGATCATGAACACGACACTCGAAACCAGCGTTGTATCAA
>CAYSMU010000560.1:0-2232 GCA_964432145.1 uncultured Chloracidobacterium sp. | reverse complement strand
AACGGGGCCTCGGTGCATATCGCCGAATTCCCGCAAACGACGACCGACGGCACGCAGGCTGGCAGCCTGCGGTCCGACGCGTGGGAACGCATCTTCGCGATCCGTGATGAGGTGCTAAAGGCTCTCGAAACAGCCCGCAACGACAAACAGATCGGCTCGTCGCTCGACGCAAAGCTCGTCCTGACGACTGACGCCGAAACCACGCGCTTTTTGCTCGACTATTACGAACAGCTGCGTTACATCTTTATCGTCTCGCAGGTCGAGGTGCACGAGGGCGACGAGTTCGCCGTCGCGATCCAAAAGGCCGACGGCGAGAAATGTGAACGCTGCTGGAATTACTCAACTCGCGTCGGTGAATTCGCCGATTTTCCCACGGTCTGCGAACGATGTGCCGACGCGCTGCCCGAGATCGTTAAGGCGATGTCGGCGTAAGGAGGTAAATATGAGATCCAGATCGATAGCATTATTTCTTTTCACCCTGTTCCTCACTTGCACAGCGGCGGCCCAAGCCGTTTACACGCCCGCAAAAGGTTCAAGCGAGCGCAAGGCTATCCTTGCCGCTCTGCGTGTTCCCGTAGAGCGCGAGCTAAAACAGCCGATCGTCTTCGCCGCCGAGCACTTCAATGTGTCAGGCAAATGGGCGTTTGTCGGCGGCGATCCGCAATCGCCGTCGGGCGGCAGGCCGAATTATCGCGGCACGGAGTATCAGCAGGCGATAGACGCGGACATGTTCGACAACAACTTTTTCGCCATCCTGAAAAAGACCGGGACGAAATGGAAAGTCGTCCACTACGATATCGGCTGCACCGACGTGTGTTACGCCGACTGGTGGCGTCGTTTCAAGGCGCCAAAGGCGATCTTCCCGTATACTGAATGACAAAATGCAACCGGCGGGCACGTCACGGCGTAAGTCGATATTGACCAAATACCGCTACAGGAGTTTTCAAATGAAGTACCTCATCCTGACGATCGTCTCCGTACTCATGTTCGGTTCGGCTGTCTTCGCACAGCACAGCGATATGGACGCCGCGCGCGTCCCGCTCGAGAATTATCTTAAGGGCCACGCGACCGGCGACGGCGAGTTTATGAAGAAAGCCTTTCACACGGACGGGAATTTGATCTTTATCCGCGACGGCAAATATACGACCCGCTCGTTTGCCGACTATATCGGAGGAATGACGGGCAAACCGGCGGCTGATGAAGATAAACGCAAACGTTGGATCGAATCCGTCCACGTCGTGGGCAACGCCGCGATGGCTGTGATCATACTCGATTATCCGTCCGTCAAATTTACCGACTATATGACGCTGCTCAAGATCAACGGCGAGTGGAAGATCGTCAACAAATCGTTCTTTGCCCAAGAGAAACCGGCTATCGAGATCAAGAAAAACTGATGACGAAACGCGACCTCATCTGGAAGCTCGCCTACCTCGCGATCGCGGGCGGCGTCTATATGATCGACCAGGTCACAAAGGCCTGGGCCGCACGCACGCTCAGGCTGGACGGCGACCGTTCGCTGATCGAGGGCTTTTTGAATCTCGCATACGCTACCAACACGGGCGTTGCCTTCTCGATGCTTGACGAGGGCGGTGACACGGGCCGCTGGGGCCTGTCGGCGGTGGCATTTATCGCCGGCGTGCTGGTGCTGTATTTCTTCTGGAGAACGCCCCGCACCGACGACCGCGTCCTCGGCGCCCTCGCGCTCCTGCTCGCCGGCATCGCCGGCAACGTCACTGACCGCCTTCGATTCGGTTATGTGATAGATTTTATCGACGTCCAGTTCGGTTCGTGGCATTATCCGACGTTCAACGTCGCCGATATGGCGATCTGCGTCGGGGCCGGGTTGCTTATCCTCGACATGTTCTTGTCGAAACGAAAAGCTACTACGAACAACGAACAACCGGCAACGAACGCGTAGCAAATGTATCCAGAACTTTTTAGGATCGGGGATTTTCCTGTTACTACCTACGGCATCTGGCTGGCGGTCGGAATGCTGCTGGCGCTGTTTGCGGCGTCGCGGTTGGCGGCGCGGGACGGGCTCAAGAAAGACCACATTTACGACCTCGGCCTGTGGACGTTGATCGGCGGGCTCGTCGGGTCAAAGGCGTTGATGCTGCTGGTCGAGGAGAACGTCAATATCTTCTCCCTCGATTTTCTCCGCTCGGGCGGCGTGTTTTACGGCGGGCTGATCGGCGGGTTCCTGGCCGTCGTCATCGTCGTAAAGTTCTACAA
>CAYSMU010000559.1:0-2235 GCA_964432145.1 uncultured Chloracidobacterium sp. | reverse complement strand
GCGTATTTCGCCATCAGAAACGCGGTCACGGCTTACGCCGAATGCTCACCCGCATTCGATTTGCCGTTCACGCCGGAAAAAGTCTTAATGAATCTTTACCCATCCGAATGAATGTACAGCTGACAGCTGTGAGCTGACAGCTGTCAGCTGATATTCTTACCAGATCTGTAAAGACAGAATTCAACTGTGTCCAAAGAACTCGAATTGTGGCAATTCATTCACGAACGTCTGAGCGCAAACGTAGATGTGATGCTGCTCGTCGTCGCCGAAAGCAGCGGCTCGAGCCCGGGTCGTGCCGGTTACAAGATGGCGGTCGCGGCGAATGGTGAACTGCATGGCAGCATCGGCGGCGGTGTAATGGAAGTTCGGCTTGTCGAAAATGCCAAAGAGCTAAGCAAAAAGGCAAAAGGCACGATAGGGGCTGAGTTCATTGAGCAGGTACATCGTCGGCACACCGAAAACGCCAGCGGCATGATATGTTCGGGCCGCCAGACTGTAATTCTTCGGCAGCTGACGGCAGACGACGCGGCGACAGTCAGGACGATCATTCGGTCTATCGAGAGCAAGGAGAATGCCTTTCTCACTCTTTCATCTGAGAGCTTTGGTGTCGGGCCGCCTGAAGGTGGGGTTCAGAACAATCACTTCGAAAAGCGGTCAGAAACCGACTTTACGTACACTGAAACACTGGGTTCAAAGAACGAACTCGTGATCGTCGGCGGCGGCCATTGCGCACTCGCACTGAGTGAGCTGATGTCGAGGCTCGACTTTCAAATTCGCATCTTCGACGATAGGCCTGAGTTGAATACATTGGATAAGAACGAGTTCGCCGACGAGATCACGATCATCGACAGCTACGAGACTATCGTCGATCACATTCCAACAGGGAACGACGTCTACGTCGTCGTTATGACACTCGGCTACGCATCGGACGCAGTCGTTATCCGGCAGCTTGTCGACCGCGATTTCAAGTATTTCGGCGTTCTTGGCAGTGAGGCGAAGATGGCGACAATGATGAAGGAATTCAGGACCGAAGGTATCGACGAGGATCGGCTTTCGAAGATCCGCACGCCTATCGGCCTCCCCATCAATAGCCACACTCCTGAGGAGATCGCCGTCTCCATCGCGGCAGAGATCATAGCGGTGAAAAACGCCTATCGAAGTTAATCGTGCTGTGCTACAATCGCTTTTCAAGGATCGACATGGACAGCAAGCAACTCCCTAAACCAACTAGACGCAGCTATTTACGCAACCTTGTCGGCCGCGAATACTACACTCTAAGGCGCCGAGTGACGTGGTTCACCAAATCGCAAAATTACGCCCGTCCAGACGGCAAGACGAAGCTTGAACATTCCATATTTCGACATCGCACGATGATGCTCCGTCCGCTTCGCGACGTCGAGATGTACCTGCAATACAACAAGATCACTAATCTGCGTCTCGCGATAGCGCCGATCGACGGCGTCGTGATACGCCCCGGGGAAACTTTCTCGATCTGGCGGCTTGTGGGCCGGCCAACTGCGAGACGTGGCTTTCTCGAAGGACTCGTTCTCCACAACGGCCGCATCGAAAAAGGCATCGGCGGCGGCCTTTGTCAGCTCGGTAATCTGCTTTATTGGATGGCATTGCACTCACCGCTGACAGTAACCGAACGATACCGTCACGGATTTGACGTCTTTCCCGATATCAATCGCAACATTCCTTTCGCATGCGGAGCGACGCTTGCCTACAACTACATCGACCTGCAGCTTCGCAATGACACGGCTGATACCTTTCAGATCAAGCTTTGTCTCGACGACGAATATCTCAACGGAGAGCTGTTCTCGAGTCGTCCTGCCGATCAAAAATTCGAGATCTACGAGACCGACCATCTCATAAAGATGCAGCCATGGGGCGGCTATACGCGTCACAACCGCATCTGGAAACGCACGACAAGTCTCTTGGACGGCATGGTCGACGAGCGGCTTGTGACCGAAAATCACGCCGTTATGATGTACAACCCGCTGCTGACCGCATAAGTCCCCTGGAACAATTTCCTCCGGCCGGTGTCTAAGTGTACGAGCGGATGGCACCGCCGCTTCAAGGAGGATCCAATATGTTTGATAAATTGATCGAATCCGAACCGGCAGGAGCGGAATTCAAGACCCGCCGCGGCTACTTTATGGTGTCATCGCTCGTCGTCGGCGTTTTGTTTGTAACGGCTGTGGTTGTAAGTATTTTTGCCGCGGAAATCGGCTT
>CAYSMU010000558.1:0-2247 GCA_964432145.1 uncultured Chloracidobacterium sp. | reverse complement strand
GAAATGCGGTCCGGGATCTCGCATCTTAATAAGAAAAAGATCGATCCGAAGGCCCAGGGACACTATCTAGATCTAAGCGCCGCGGCTGCTGCTCTGAGCCAGGCCGAGGCTGAAGAATCCGTGGACGAAGCCTGCGAACTCGGTGAACCCGTTTGGTCGGTCGTCTCGTTTGACGAATGCGAGGCCGGCGGGTTGACCTATGCCCAGGCCGTGAAACTGATGACCGAGCTCGACGCCAACGGTATTCCGGGCCTGTGCATAATCACCGACGAGGCCGCCGGCCGCCTCAAATCCTAGAACTCCAAAACCACCTTTCCAAAGCTCGCGTTCGACTCGAGATACTTGTACGCCTCTACGGCCTCCGCCGCCGGAAACGCCCGGTCAAGATTGGGCTGTATGGCTTGGGACGCAAAGAGCGGCAGCACATCGGCGGCAAATCTCGCGACGGCCTCGGCCTTTTCGCTAATCGTTCTGGGACGCAAGACAGTTCCGATAATGCGGGCACGTTTTTGCAAGATGATCCCGAGGTCGATCTCGGCCGTGCGTCCCGACGTAAGGCCGACGAGTATATGCCGGCCTTTTGACGCGATGCCTTTTAGACTCTCAGAGAAATAACCGCCGCCGACCAGATCGAGAATGACGTCGGCCCCGCGTCCCTTAGTTAGGTCCATTACCCGGGAAGCAAAATCTTTTGAATCTGTGACAACGATCCCGGCATCGAGGCCCAAGAACGCGCATCGCTTGAGTTTGTCCGCTGTCCGCGAAGTTCCAACAACAAAGGCTCCGTGTGCCTTTGCAAGCTGCAGTCCCGCGAGCCCGACGCCCGAACCAACGGCGTGGATCAAGAGTGTTTCGTGAGTCCCAAGACCGCCGAGCGTAAAGATCGCATCGTGGGCGGTGATGAAGGCCTCGGGAACGCAAGCTGCCTCGACAAAACTCAGGTGCCCCGGGATCTCAGCGATCAGCCTTGCGTCGGTCAGGATATACCCGGCCTGTGCCTCGCCCGCGGTTATGCCAAAAACGCGCGTCCCGGGAATGATCCCGGCAACGTTTTCGCCGGCGGCGGCGACCTCGCCCGCAAATTCAAGGCCCGGGATATTTGGCGAGTACCCGTCGGGCGGCGGATAAAGCCCGCGTGCCTGTAAAAGATCAGCACGATTCAAGCCCGCCGCATGGACCCTGACAAGTATCTGCGTCCCTGACGGCGGTGGCGGATCGTCCACCTCGCGAAGTTCCATGCCATCTATAGAACCAAACTCTCTGATATAGACTGCCTTCATATGGATATGATACCGCGCGTCCCGAGGCTGCCACTCAATACGATTCGCCCATGAACAGGCTATTTCTTTAACTTGGTTTCGATATCGTTGGCCGCGAGAGTGTTTCCGGTCGCACGCTGCAGCTCGGCGACGGCCTTATTGAGCTCCGTGCGGGATCGGAGTTCGTTACTTCGGGCGGCGGCGAGGGCCGTCTGCCGTTCGAGTACCTTGTAAATGTCGGATTGGCCCTCAGCTAGTTTTCTTTGTTCGGACTCGTATTGCTTTACCGAATTCTCACGGGCGATCGCGGCCGATCGAAGCCGTGCCTCCGATGTTCGGACCGCCTGCAGAGCGTTTCTGACCTCTACCTGTATTCCCTGTTCGATCTGTTCACGCTGGGCCTCGATGCGTTCGGCCTCGACGAGCGACTTGCCGTATTGAGCCTCGGCCGACTTGTCGCCAAAGAGGGGGAGATTGAACGAAATGCCGAATCTCACGGTCGGATAACGATTGGCAAAGATACCTCGAAAGGGGTTTCCGGTGAGGAGTGCGAGATTGGCCTGCTGTTGTGCACAAGCGGGCGAATTTGGGTCGATGCTGCAGGCTGTAGGAAAGGTCGGGCTGAAACCTGAATTTCGCGAGCCGCCAATTCCATTCTCCGACACGGTGGCAAAAAAATCGACCTGCGGCTTTGTCTGATCTTTGTAAAGCCTTTGATCTATTGCATTTATGTCCTTCTGCACCTTGTTGATGTCGAGTTCGGGCCGATTGTCGAGCGCGAGGCCCATCGCCTCGGTCAGTGTGGTCGAGGGCACCGCGAACTCCACCGGTTCTACCGGAACAAGTGCCTCATTCCAGACACCGTTCGAGCGGTTTGGCGAGATGAGGTTCTTGAGCAGGTTTTCGGCCAGGTTGACACCGTTCAGGGCGTCGAAGACAGACTGTTCGAAGTTTGCAACCTGGGTCTCAGCGGCAACGATATCGATCG
>CAYSMU010000557.1:0-2270 GCA_964432145.1 uncultured Chloracidobacterium sp. | reverse complement strand
CGATTTTAAACAACATTGCTGAGGAGAACCGCGGCCTGATACTCGTCACCGGGACGACGGGGTCGGGTAAATCGACCACGCTTGCCGCGGTCGTAGATCACATTAACCAGTCTCGAAACTGCCATATCGTCACGATCGAGGACCCGATCGAATTTCTCCATAAGGACAAGAAATCGTTCATCACACAGCGTGAGGTGGATGTTGACACGAGGAATTTTGCCGAGGCTCTTCGCGGCAGTTTGCGGCAGGACCCCGACGTGATCCTGGTCGGTGAAATGCGCGATCTGGAGACGATCGAGACCGCCCTAGTTGCCGCCGAAACAGGCCACCTTGTCCTCTCGACACTCCATACCCTCGATGCGAGCGAGACGCTAACTCGTATCATTTCAGCGTTTCCGCCTTATCAGCAGAAATCGATAAGGATCCAGCTAGCTGGACTTTTGAAAGCTGTCGTCTCGCAAAGACTGATGAAATCGGCAAAAGGAAATAGCCGGATCCCGGCTGTCGAGGTGCTTATGTCGACGCCGCTCATCCGCGACTACATCCTTCACGAAGACAAGACGGCCTCGATACGCGACGCGATCGCCGCCGGTACATCGCAGTATGGAATGCAGACATTCGATCAGTCGCTGTTCTACCTTTATCAGTCCGGCCTGATCAAGCTAGACGAAGCACTGCGCGGCTCGACCAATCCGGACGAATTCAGGCTGCGTCTCGCCGGTATTCAGAATACGACGACCTCGTCACGCGAGGAGATGGAGAAGTCGAGCGGCGTCGGAACGGTCACCGAGGTGATAAGCCGCGCGGGCTGATCCGGCCCGAAAAACCCACAAACGTAGATTTTTCAAGCATTTTCCGCGCCCAAGTCTTGACATGAAAGCACTTGGGCGTGTATTTTTTATGTTTACCACTTCGAGCGGAAGATCCGGTAAACCGAGCGAGCATCGTTGCCATTTATTGCATCTGCTTTCGGGATAGCAAGGTCGGGCTTCGAACTTCGGTTTAGCCGCTGTCGCATGGAATGGTAAGGCTTGAGAGCAATTTTAGTAAGGAAGTTTAACACGCGTAAATGACAAACGAGGAAACCCTGGACGCTGAAGAATCGGCAACGATCGAGAAAACAGCGAGTGAAAAGACAGAATCGACGGCCGAAGCCGTTGCCGCAGAACCGGCAGCCGCTGAGGTCACAACTCCCGAAACCCCGGCAATAGTTAGCGAAGAAGCCGTTGCTGCCTCGAGCAGCGAAACCGACAACGCTGAAAATGCGGCTGCGGAAGCGTCTGCTCCGGTCGAAGCCGAAACAGCGCCGGCTGCGGCCGAATCAGCTCCGGTTGCGGCTGAAACAGCCCCTGTTGAAGCCGAACCGGCACCGGCCGAGCCGGTCGCGGTTGAGCCCGCGGCTGTCGTCGCTTCGGCTCCTGCCGCTCCGCCCGCTGCCGAGGACACGCAGGCCCCAAATGAGATCGACTTCGGTGCGATCCTTGAACAGTTCGAGCAGGAACAGACGGTGTTCCACTCGGGTGAACTGGTGGCCGGCACCGTCGTCGGTATTACCGACCGGGGCGTACTTGTCGATTTTGGATTCAAGTCCGAGGGCTTTGTGCCTCTCGAGGAGTTTACGAGCCCCGAGGGCGAGATGATGGCGAAGGTCGGCGATGCCGTCGATGTTGTCATTCGCAGTATTCATTCAGGCGACGGTGCTCCGCAATTGTCGCGAATCGACGCCGTCGGCCGTAAGGTTTGGGACGAGATCGAAGCCGCGTTCAATTCGGAAACGCCGATCGTCGGCAAGGTCGTCGACAAGACAAAGGGCGGCCTCAAGATCGATCTGAACGGCGTCGAGGCTTTCCTGCCCGGATCGCAGATCGATTCGCGGCCGATCCGCGGGCTGGACACATATATCGGCGAGGAGATCGAGGCGCGCGTGATCAAATTCAGCCGCCGTCGAAACAACATCGTCTTGTCGCGCAAGATCCTGACGGATGAGGTCGTCAACGCACAAAAGGCCGAGACAATGTCCAAGATCGATGTCGGCTATGTCATCGACGGCACTATCAAGAACCTGACCGAGTATGGTGCGTTCGTCGATATCGGCGGCATCGATGGGCTCCTTCACGTTACCGATATGTCGTGGGGCCGCATTCATCATCCGGGCGATCAGTTCAAGGTCGGTGACACGATACAGGTCAAGGTCCTCAAACTCGACCGCGAGAAAGACAAGATCTCGCTCGGCTACAAGCAGCTCCTTCCCGACCCGTGGTCAACGGTCA
>CAYSMU010000556.1:0-2274 GCA_964432145.1 uncultured Chloracidobacterium sp. | reverse complement strand
GTGGCCTTCGGATATCTTAGAGCATTTTCTCGGATTACGGCGTAAAGGTTTGGCTTGTTTCCGTCTATGTTTACATTGTAATGATAAACAACGACCATCGAGCGGGAGCCGTCTTTATAGGTTTGATACGAAATTAGCTTGAAATCATCGGTATCAGTCGCTTTAATTGTCGGATCACCAGGAAAGACTGCTTCAAATACGCTGTCTTCCGAAATAAATGGCTTGAGAGAAGCTTTATCGGGAATCTTATAAATCAGCGGAGGCGGAGGTGGTTCTTGCCCAATCGAAACTCCGGCAAATGCGAAAGCCATTCCACATAAGACGACAATGAATAAAATGTTCTTCATCTATTATTTCAACCTCGCTCCAATTTCCACATCCTCCAAAAACGCCGCCAACGCCGGTTTCGGACCGGAATCATCTTCGAGCGACGCGGCGCAGATCATTCCCTGCGATTCTAAACCTCTCATTTTACGAGGTTTGAGATTGGCGACTACGACAACTTTGCGGCCGATGAGGGTTTCGGGGTCGTAGTATTCGGCAAGTCCGGCGAGGATCTGGCGGTATTCGGGCTCACCGAGGTCGATCTCAAAACGCAGCAATTTGTCGGCGTTCGGGATGCGTTCGCAGACTTTGACCTCGCCGACGCGAAGCTCGACCTTCAGAAAATCGTCGATGGTAATGAAGCTTTCGACCGGAGTTTCCGGCTCGGAGGCACCATCCGCCATGGGGACGGCTGTCGTTGCGGCTGCTGCCGGTTCTGATTCAGCCGACTGACGACTGACCACTGACGACTGACCACTGTCTTTTATCTCATTCATAACTTTGTTCTTATCAATTCGGGGAAAAACCCCAATGGTTTGGCCGATCTTGGTATCGGCGGCGAGTTCGCCCCATTTTAGGTTTGTCGGATCGAGTGTGGCGATGTCGTCGCTAAGGCCGATCTGGCTGTAGATTTTTTTTGACGCCTCGGGCATCGCCGGATACAACTGTACGCAGAGCCATCGAAGCGTTTCGCATGCACGATATAGAACAGCGTTCAACGTCTCAAGTTGTTTATCATCTTTAATTAGCTCCCACGGCTTCGAGTCAGATATTAACTTATCAACGCGGGCGATAACCGTCCAAACAGTTTCGAGAGCGAGGCTAAATTCGAAATTATCAAACCGTCGCACAAACTCGTCGCGGGCGTGCTCGACCACCGATGCGAGTTCCTGATCGTCCGGGCTGACTCCTGCACGTTTTGCATTCAGATAATTCTCGTCCGCGATCTTACCGCAGGGTATCGCACCATTGCGATATTTGGTGATCATCGAGAATGTACGGCTGGCGAGATTGCCGAGGCCGCTTGCGAGGTCTGCGTTGGCACGCTCTATCAAATTTTCGTAACCGAACTTCCCATCCTGGCCGAACACCATATCTCGAAGCACGAAATAGCGTAACGCATCGACCTGAAAATGTTCATGTAATACATCAACTTCTATCACGTTACCCATTGTCTTGCCCATCTTTCTGCCGTCAACGTCGAGCCACATTCCGTGAGCAAAAACGGTCTTCGGCAATGGCAATCCCGCAGCCTTCAAGAACGAGAACCAATAGACAGTGTGGAACCTCAAGATGTCTTTTCCGACCAGGTGAACTACATTTTGCCAGTATCTTTCAAAGCCAACAGACGCCTTTTCGGCATTTCCATAGCCGAGTGCGGTTATGTAATTAGAAAGGGCGTCGAGCCAAACGTACATTACGTGATCCGGGTCGTCCGGAACCGGAACGCCCCACGAGACCGCCGACTTCTGACGGCTGATCGCCAGATCTTGCAGGCCGCCGCGAATAAACGACAAAACCTCATTCTTTCGCGCTTCCGGCCGGACTAAACCGGGAGTCGCTTCGATGATGTCGATCAGGAACTCATCGTAGTCCGAAAGGCGGAAAAAATAGCTTTCCTCGGCTATTTTGTCCAGCGGACGCTCGTGGATCGGGCAATGCGGCAAGTCCGAACCGTCGGGAACGTAATATTGCTCTTCGGTCTTAAATTCCGCACACGGAGCGCAAAACCAGCCTTCGTAAAAGCCCTTGTAGATCGTTTCGTTCCCCTTCGGCGTCTTGTTTTTGGCGATCTCACGCCATAGGTGCTGCGAGCCTTCGTAATGGAACGGCTCGCTCGTCCGCATAAAGATATCGTAACCGCCATGCTCCGGATCGAGCCCGAAATCGTCAAACATCCGTTTCAATTCGCCAGAAATATAGTCGACCTGTTCCTTTGGCGTGCGGCCG
>CAYSMU010000555.1:0-2276 GCA_964432145.1 uncultured Chloracidobacterium sp. | reverse complement strand
AGGGTCGAAACGCGGAAATCCAACTCACGCGAACGGTTGTCGATCTTAACCTTGATCTTTATGCGTCCGTCCTGCGGCAGGCGTTTCTCAGAAATGTCGAGCTTCGCCATGATCTTGAGACGCGAGATGAGCGGATCGCGGATCTTCATCGGCGGGTGCATAACGTCGTAGAGCACGCCGTCGATGCGGAACCGGATCCGGAAATCCTTTTCATAAGGCTCGACGTGAATATCCGACGCTCCACGCCTAAGGCTGTCGACGAGCAAAACATTGACAAGCCGGACAACGGGGGCGTCCTCGCTGGCACGTGCCAAGGCTGCCAAATCTATTTCTTCATTGTCTTCTAGAAGCTCGAATTCCTCTCCCTCAGGAGCGTCAAACTGAAATCGATCGAGCGATACATCGAGGTCCGACGCGGTAATGCGTTCGTCGATCTTCGGAGATGCTCCGTTCTTCTTATGACCGTTCGTCCCGACGCTGACGCCGTTGCGCTCGACCTCCACGGCAAACGCCGCGTCGAAGATGTCGATCTCCGTCGAGCCGCTGTAATACTTGGCGATCGAAAGCTGGATCGACGTCTCGGAAGCGATCACCGGCTCGACGTTGAGCCCCGTCATGAACTTGATGTCGTCCATGGCGAAGACATTGGTCGGGTCGGCCATCGCGAGGGTCAGCGTAGCGCCGACCTTAGAGATCGGAAGGACTGTGTACTTGAGAGCGACTTCCTCAGAGATGAGTTTGATGACCTCGGGCTCGATCTGGAAAAGATCGAGGTTGATCGACGGGACACCATACTGGCGGGACAAAACGGCGGTTACGACATCGTCCGAAACATACCCGAGCCGCACGAGGTTCGAGCCCAGACGGCCGCCATTGGCACGCTGGTATTCGAGCGTCTCGCGCAATTGGTCCGAGGTTATGAGATTTTCGCGGACAAGGATTTCCCCAAGTTTTGCTGACATTATATGCGGGGCGTTTCCTGATGACGCATCCGTCGCTACAGGAAACGTGATCGTGTGATTAGCTAGGTCAAATTGATCGAGAGGTCTTCAGTCAAACGATGATAAACATCGTTGACAATTCATAATACACAGTTGAACACGGCGAAGTCAATCATTCTTTTTTCAAAATGACTAGACGCCAGAAGGGCGTAGATCAAAAATTAGCGGTCAGAATGACCTATTCGGGCGAGGGCATGTCCTTTTTGAGCTGTACAATAAACGACCTCACGGCGGTCGCGTCGGGGCTGTCGGGGAAGATCCGAAGAAATTCCTCGTAAGTGGCTATCGCGTCGGTGTATTTCTTCTGGCGTTCGTAGACGAGGCCTAGGAGTTGGTAGATAATGACGGTGTCGGGGGCGCCGGCGAGCTGCTTGAGTGCGGTCTTGAGGTATTTCGAGGCTTCGGTGTAATTGCGGTCCTCGGCGTCGAAATCACCGGCACCGCCAAAGCCCTCGGCCTTTTCCTTATAGAGCAACCCAAGGCCGGTGTACGCCTCGGGCTGAAAGCCCTTGCCCTCGGCTATCGCCCGTTTGAAAGCCGCGATGGCCTTTTCTTCTTCACCGCCCTCTTTGTAGATGCGGCCGAGCACCGCCGAAGCCTCTGCAAATCCCGGGCGAAGCCGGCGGGCCGAGGCAATTGCGGCCTCAGCCTCTTCGAGATCGCCGAGTTCGGTCAGAACGCGGGCTAGCAAAATATGGGCGTCGGCGAACCCTGGCCTCAGCTCGATCGCCTTTCGATAGGCGTCGGCCGCCTGTTCGCGATCGACCGACTCGAGCCGCACGGCTTCCTGAAACGCGAGTTCGGCCGCGTCGGTGGTCTTGACGAGATCGACGCGGACCTCGCCCTTCTGGACGGCCGTCAGCGGCTGCGTCCGTTCCTTAAATCCGTCGGCGCGTACCTTCAGCGAATGTCCGCCTGATGCGACCGTGCTGATGGTCAGCTTGCCCGCAGTGTCGGTCTTGCCGTAATAAACGCCGTCGATCCAGACCTTTGCGGCGGGTGTCGAAATGACAGTGATCGAGCGGAACTGGCTCGCCGCGGCGGGTTTCTTCGCCTGTCCAAATGCGGCAAAGCTGCCGGCGAGGATGCACAGACAGGTTAGGAATATCGATCTTTTCACGGAAGCAGGGATCATACTCGATCTCAATAGAGTAACCGATTTGACGGCATTTTTCCGCTCTAAGTTGTTCGAGAAAGTGCGGTATGACCCGCAATGAAAGGTTCGATTACTTGATTTTTCCGCCTGCGAAACTATAATCAAAGGTTCGTGGCTGG
>CAYSMU010000554.1:0-2283 GCA_964432145.1 uncultured Chloracidobacterium sp. | reverse complement strand
GCGATCTCGCTGCCGCCCTCGACCAGCACGCTTTGCAGTTCCTTATCTTTCAAGACGGCAAGTACGCCAGCCAGGTCGCGGCCGCCCATTTCGGACTCGATGATCTCGACACCACGCTCGCCAAGCGCCGATATCTTATTCCTGTCGCGGGAATTTGTGAACACCATTATCGGCGTCTCCTCCGCGGTATCGACCAGGTCCGAATCGAGCGGGAGAGCCAGCCGATTGTCGAGAACGATCCTAACCAGCGGACGCCGCCGCGGTTTACCGCTGCGGTCGGTAAGGCTAGGATTATCGACCGAAGCCGTGTTGCCGCCGATCAAGATCGCGTCATGCTCGTGGCGAAGTTGCTGCACGCGCTGTCGCCCGGCCTCGCCCGATATCGCCGTTGAAACGCTGTTGTCTATCGAAATGCGGCCATCAAGCGACATCGCCAGTTTTAGATGAACAAACGGCCGCTGCTTGCGGTGCCAGCAGATGAATTTCTCATTCTGCTTTGCTGCCTCATCGGCAAGAAGACCGGTAACGACCTCGATACCTGCCCTGCGTAAATGATCGAATCCGCGTCCCGAGACGCGCGGATTGGGGTCCTCTATCGGACAAACGACTCGCACGATGCCGGCATTGATCAACGCGTCGGTACACGGCGGCGTCTTATTGAAATGATCGTGCGGCTCCAACGAAACAAATGCGGTACCTCCATTTGCACGGCTGCCCGCCTGCTCGAGGGCGAGGGCCTCGGCGTGGATCACATTATCGTGAATATAGGTTCCCTCGCCGACGATCTCGCCATCGGCCGAGACAATGACGCAGCCGACCAGGGGATTCGGGCTGACGAGCCCCGTCCCGAGAGCGGCCAACTCAAGGGCTCGCTTTGAAAAGAAAATGTCCTGCTCGTTTGCCGTCATCTAGTTAAAGAGCCCGTTGACATAACTCTCCGCGTCAAAGACCATGAGGTCGTCGACCTGTTCGCCGATCCCGACGTAACGGATAGGCAGGTCGAGTTCCTTCGCAATAGCGACCGCGATGCCGCCCTTGGCCGTGCCGTCGAGCTTGGTCAGCACAATGCCCGTGACGTCGGCTGTTTTCATAAACTGCCGGGCTTGTTCGAGGCCATTCTGCCCGGTGACCGCATCGATCACGAGCAAAGTCTCGTGCGGAGCGTCCTGAACCTCGCGGGCAGCGATCCGCTTCATCTTTTCAAGCTCAGCCATGAGATTTGCCTTATTATGGAGGCGTCCGGCGGTGTCTACGATCAATACGTCGGAATTTCGTGCCTTAGCCGCCGCGAGAGCGTCAAACAGCACCGCCGCCGGATCAGTTCCCTGTTTTTGTTGCACGATCTGCACGCCGGCACGCTCGGCCCATATCTCAAGTTGGTCGCTCGCCGCCGCACGGAACGTATCCGCCGCGCAGATCAGCACGTCGTTGCCCTCGGTGCGGATACGCTGGGCGAGTTTGCCGATCGTCGTTGTCTTGCCCACACCATTGACGCCGACGACCATCAAAACGTATGGTTTGATCGTCTCGTCGATGGTCCGCTCATCGGCGACGCCGTGCTCGGACGAGTGGTGCAGGATGTCGAGCAATTCTTTTTTCATCGCTGCCTTCAGGGCAGCCAGATCGCTGATCTCGGCTCGCGAAACGCCGAGCCGAACGCTGTCGAGCACTTGTATTGTCGTCGCGACGCCGATGTCGGTCGAGATCAGCATTTCCTCGAGTTCGTCGAGGAACGCGTCGTCGATCTGCTTGCGGCCCTCGAATATCGTATCAAGCCGATTGTTGATCGAATGCCGTGTTTTCTCGATCGCCTTCGAAAAACGCACGCCGATCTCTCGCTCGACCGCCTCTTCCTGGGCCTTTAGCTCCTCGATCGATTTGTCGAGGCCCAAAACCGAATTCGAAAAGCCATCATCCTTCTTTCTACGCCAAAAGAACGCCATATAACTCGCATCGCGGCACGCGCCGCAAACTAAAGAGTATAGATCACCGCCAAGTACAAACGCGAACCCTACTGCCACTGTCCCGCTGTCCGCCTCTTTTCCCACCGCGTAAATACAGGCTCGCCTACGAAAATCACAAAGAAGATTGAAAACAAATCAGCTCTTTCACATTTCCACCTTTTCACTTTTGAAGGCTTTATCGCCACAGAGATCACAGAGAACAAATTGCCGTTTCCACTTTTCAATTTTTTCACTTTTTCACCTTTTCCCCTTTTTCACTTTTCCCCTTTGCCCGCTGTCCGGCGTTTTTCGCTTTTTCCCACGCGGTGCAGCTTAGTTT
>CAYSMU010000553.1:0-2297 GCA_964432145.1 uncultured Chloracidobacterium sp. | reverse complement strand
TAGGTTTCGTACGCCGCGTTGACTACGAATGAACCCGGCTTGCTGGTCGCGATCCGCATAAAGGCATCCCACGATGAGAATTCGGCAACCGCGTTCGGTCCTGCCGCAAATTTCTTGTTCAGGAAATCAAGGACCGAAGGATATGGGTTCTGCGGATGACTGTTGCTTTTGATGACGTCATCATGGGCCTGGCCGGTCAGTATCTCGGAATATCCCGGATAGGAAAAGAAGAGTTTGTTCGTGGTTTTGACCTCGCTCTTGAGGTCGCGGTTGCCGGCGATCGATCCGTGGCTCGCCATCAGCGTCTTCCAAAAGAAAGGCATCAGCTTTTCGCGGCGTTCTATTGGACCTGCCGCGTTGAACTTCTTATAAGCCGCGGTCTTTTCAAAGTTCTTGTTAGTTGACCGAAAGATCTCTGCGTCGAGCCCGCCGAAAATTTCTTGGGTTCTGGCTCCGTCGAGAGTAATAAGTATGACGTTCTCAGTCTTGTTCTGCGCGAATAAGCCTGACGCACAAAGGCAAAGCAAGAGAAAAGCCACCGCTGAGCGACAGAGGGAAAACGACATCGTGACAATGCTCATATTCCCCGAAATGGTAATCGTTTATGCCGCCTGTTTCAATTCGACCGGTGCTCGCTCGGCGTCGGCGAGCTTTATCCTGGTTGCCCAACCGAGCCTTTCGAAGAGGCGGATCGTTATCCAGTTCAAATCGAACTGATACCACTTTAGGCCGTGTCGGGCAGATGTGGGAAACGCGTGATGGTTGTTGTGCCAGCCTTCGCCAAATGTGAGGATAGCGACGAACCAATTATTGGTCGAGAGATCGCCGGTGTCGTGAGGCCGTTTGCCGTAGATATGCGCGAGTGAATTGACGAACCACGTCGTGTGCCAGCCAACGACGACTCGGCCAAACACTCCCCAGACGACCATTGTCCAGCCGCCAATGGCAAACAGTATTCCGGCGGAAATAATGATCGGCAGCCAATAATAACGCGAGATCAGCACCTGGCCCCTGTCTTTGAGCAGATCGGGCACATACTTGTTCATCGTGGCCGCGTCATGATCCTGTGCCCGACCCCATAGTACCCAGCCGATCTGCGGCCACCAAAACCCCGGGCGGGCCGAATGCGGATCTTTGTCGGTATCGACGAAGGCATGATGTATGCGGTGCGTCGCGACCCACTTATCGGGCGGGTCCTGAATCGACATTGTCCCGAGTGTCGTCAAAATATATTCGAGCCATTTTGGAGCTTTGAAGCTGCGGTGAGTCAGCAGACGATGCCATCCGAGGCCGACGCCGAGGCTGCCGACGATCCAATTGCCGATCAACAAAGCGGCAAGATTCTGCCAGCTGAACGTGAATAGAACGGGAATGGCCAGAAGGTGAAAGAACGTAACGATCGCAAGGTTCTTCCAGTTGATACCGGTTCGGGGCTTCTCGAACTCGACGACATTTTGCATTAAGAAATAAGAGTGAATGCTAAATTAAGACAGTATTAGAGTAACAGGTCGAGTGGTGAGAGATTGTAATAGATTTGTCAGAAGGCAGCGGAGGCGAACATCATGGCGCGGTCTCGGCGATCGCCTTGAGCCGGGCATTGCGGCCAGAGACCAGGCTGCGAAGATGCCTCTCGAGCAGCAATTTGTCGATTATTTTTCCCAAGACGCCAAAAGGCGAGTTCCAAATGAGCGTATCGCGCATCAGAGTACCTTCAGCGATCGGCTCAAATTCATGAATATGTTTGAACGCACTAAATTTGCCCTCTATCATCTCGTCAACAAATAGCCACGGCCTTTCAAACTCGATGACTTTGACCTTTAGCCGCTGACGCATCCCGAAATGCGTACCTTCAAAGGTCACGGTCTGTCCTAATCCGATCATTCCATCCGTCACACCGGCAACCACCTTTTCGTTCGTCTGAGCAGTCGTCTCAGTGTGGATCCGTATGTCACGCATCAGGTCGAAACACGTCTCGGCAGAGGCCATTATTACTGTCTCGAGGACGATCTTAGGCATTTTCTAATAATTGACCCGACTGTAGTCAGCCACAGCGACACCGATCAGACTGCCGATAACTTCGATCCCAACACTGATCAGCGAAAAGACCAAAATCGAAATTACCGCAGCAACGGCCGCGTGTAATTGCCTCTTAATGAGCACTCCCGTGAGGAGAACTGCGCTCACACTCATTAGTAACGAGGCTCCGATCGAGATGATGGCGTACACACCGAGGCCCCACGTAGCGTCGCTCTCGCTGAAACCGTTCATTACGACCAACATCCCAAAGAAAAGAACTA
>CAYSMU010000552.1:0-2308 GCA_964432145.1 uncultured Chloracidobacterium sp. | reverse complement strand
GGACGGAGACTCGCCACGAAATCGGACGCGGCCCTATGGATGAGTTGAAGATCGTTGCTGGTAGAACCAGATGTGTCCAGGACAAGGGCGACCTCGAACGGGGCCGATGCGGCCGCAAAATCCGCGATCTCCTGCCGCTTACCATCCTCATAAATAACAAAATTCGACTGTTTAAGGCCGCGGACCGGCAGTCCCTTGGCATCAGTAACAGCGACCGGAACATCGACCAGTTGAGTATCGACGCGGATGACCTCATCCTTTTCCGGCGGCTTTTTGTCTTGAGAGTATAAATGCGAAACGGCAACGCCCAGGCAGAGCAAAGGTAGAAACAGCAACCTCATATACATCCGGCTCTTCATCATCTAAGGAATTTCATTGTAACAAAAATTCGGCATTCCCTGCGGGATTTCGCCTTTTTGTTATCGACTATGGGCTAGTATGTGGTATATTTCCAAGAGTTATCTTCGTCAGAAAATACGGGTTCACCTACGGACTCTTGAATATATTCGATGGTCACGCTTGTCCCGGCACGATTGTTTCTGAAGATCTTTACACGTTGAATGAGGAGAATTGAAGTAATGAAGCGACGTTTTGCCATTGGCGTTTTAGTTTTGACGGCGATTATTGCCGCAATGAATTTTGGAAGCATCGTGTCCGGCCAGGAAGAGGTCAAAGAGACACCGGCATATGGGGAAAAGACCGATTACGTCTTGACGGACTCCCCGTCAGCATCGCTTCTGGTTGAAGATTTTGCCTTTTCAGGTCCGTTGGCAAGCAACGGTTGGAGTGCTCACAGTGGAATTGGCACAAACGCGCTAGCGACGACCCCCGGTCTGACGTATGCAGGTTATCCGAACAGCGGAACCGGCAACGCCGCTTTGGTCGGCAATGCCGGCGGCGAAGATGCCAACAAACCGCTCTCGGCCGAGCAAAATACAAACGGAGCAGTGGTTTACTTCTCGGCCCTCGTTAACGTCAACGATGCGGCATCTGACAAAACCGGCGATTATTTTCTCCACATTGGCGACCGCACGGCACCAGATTCATTTACCCTCTTTGCTGCCCGCGTCTTCGCTAGGATCACGACAAACGCTGTCAACTTCGGATTGAGCAACACAAGTACAGCGACCTACGGCACGACGAATTTCTCAAAGAACACAACTTATCTCCTGATTGTTAAATACACAATTAACACCGGCGGTAATGATACTACTCAGTTGTGGGTGATTCCGTCAGGCGTACCGGCTACGGAAGCAGCGGCAGGCACGCCGGAAGTCACAAACTCGGCGACAACCGGTCAGGATATCATCGATGCGGTCGCACTCCGTCAGGGATCGAGTACGACTAGTGCCCAAACGGTTGTGGACGGGATTCGCGTTGGAACGACCTGGGACGATATAACGGGCGGCGGTGGCGGCGGACCGGTTGTCGGCCCTAAACTGTTCAAGACCAATCTAAGTGCGGCAAACGAGGTTCCGCCCAATGCGTCGACTGCGACAGGATTTGGCCGCGTGATACTAAATGCCGCTGAAACGCAGATAACGGCATCGCTCTATTACAACAACCTCTCGAGCAATATCACCGCGGCTCATATCCATGGCCCGGCGGCTGCCGGCACGAACGGCCCGGTATTGTTCAATATGAACCCGACGGTCGGCGTAACGAGCGGCTCTGTCGTAGATGCGACATTTGCCGTCACGGCGCAGAATGTCGCGGACCTCAAGGCGGGATTGCTCTATTTCAACGTTCACACGGTCAATAACGGCGGTGGCGAGATCCGCGGGCAGATCACACGTGCAAGGCCGCGGTTCGATACTGACGGTGACGGTGATTCCGATTACGGCGTTATCCGTCCGGGTGCGGGCGGCGGAGCGGGCCAGGCTACATGGTACACCAGCTTGAACCAGGGCACGGCTACCGATCCGTCAACTGTCAATCAATGGGGCCTCAATAGCGACACGGCGACGCCTGGCGACTTTGACGGCGACGGCAAGACCGATATCGCCTTTTGGCGTCAATCGGGCACACCGGGCTTCTACATCCTGCGTAGCAGCACCGGCACGCTTCAGCAGATCAACTTTGGCCTGCCGGGTGACGATCCGACGATCGTCGCCGATTACTCAGGCGATGGAAAGGACGATGCCGCTATATATCGGCCGGGTGCGTCTGCCGGGGCTCAGAGCTTCTTCTGGACCATACCGAGCAGCGGGCCGCGTGCCAATACGCAGGGTGTCCAGCCTTGGGGACTCGGCAGTGATCTGGCCACTACCGGTGATTGTGACGGTGACGGGCGGGCGGATCTCTGCGT
>CAYSMU010000551.1:0-2313 GCA_964432145.1 uncultured Chloracidobacterium sp. | reverse complement strand
GCCGCTAAGCAGTTTTATTCGTTCCACTTCGGTAACGAAATGCGGCCGTCGGCCGAGAATTTGAAAATGCGTGAGCGGTTCCTGACGCCGAGGTATTTTGAGGCTCTCGCGAAAACGAGCGACAGCGACGTCGACCAGTTCACGATGTCCCGCGAATACCCGCGGACATTCAAAATAGGCGAATGCAGGACGGCGACGCCGACCAACGTCGATCTGCAGATACAGATCTACTGGCGTGACGATCAGAAGACTGTTCAGCAAGAGGTCGTAGCGAATATGGTCAAGCAGGGCGACTCGTGGCTGCTTGACGGCGTCGGCTCGAAAAAGCGATGACTGTGTTGCAGACGCCAGTTGTTGCAGAAGCCCGCACGAAGTAAGGGCATCGTCCCGGCACATTCGAACCACTGAATTTCTATGTCCATTGTTTCCGAGATCGAAAAAACTCTTGATGCCGCCGAGCGGCTCAATCCCGAACTCAACTCGTTCCTCTCGATCGAGCGTGAGCATGCCCGCAAGCGTGCAGCCGAACTCGACGCGGTTCCCGGCTCGATATTGGGCGGCATGGCCATCGCCATCAAAGACAACATCTGCACAAAGGGCATGCGTACGTCCTGCGGCTCGCGCATCCTGAACAACTACAAGGCACAATACGACGCGACCGCGGTGAAACGACTGAACGAGGCAGGTGCGATCATCGTCGGCAAAGCGAACATGGACGAGTTCGCAATGGGCTCGTCGAACGAATCTTCGGCGTTCGGGCCGGTGAAAAACCCGTGGGATGTGTCGCGCGTTCCGGGCGGCAGTTCTGGCGGGTCGGCGGTCGCTGTCGCGTCCGGAGTTGTTCGGGCGGCACTCGGTAGCGAGACCGGCGGCTCGGTCCGTCAGCCGGCGTCGCTCTGCGGCATCGTCGGGCTCAAGCCGACCTACGGCCGCATCTCGCGATTTGGCCTCGTAGCCTTCGCGTCTTCGCTCGATAATATAGGCATTTTCGGCCAGACGTCCGAGGATGTGGCGAGCATTCTCGGCGTGATCGCGGGCCGTGATGAAAAGGATTCGACCTCGGCCGATGTTCCGGTGCCCGATTACGCGGCGACGCTCGGCGACGATATCGCGGGCAAGACGATCGGCATTCCGCGTGCTCTCTTTGGCGAGGGCCTCGACGACGAGGTCCGCGAGAGCGTACTTGCGGCCATCGACAATTTCAAGGCTCTCGGTGCCGAGACCGTCGATATCGAGCTTCCATACGCCAAATACGGCATCGCGGTTTACTACATCATCGCGACGGCCGAGGCGTCGTCCAATCTGGCCCGCTACGACGGCGTGCGTTACGGCTTTCGTGCCGAGGGTTCACACGAACTCCGCGAGATGTATTTCAAGACCCGCGAAGAAGGCTTCGGGGCTGAGGTCAAACGGCGAATCATGCTCGGCACCTACGTGCTCTCGAGCGGCTATTACGACGCCTATTACGCCAAGGCGCAAAGGGTCCGCGCCCTGGTCAAACGCGATTATGTCGAGGCGTTTACAAAATGCGACGCGATCCTGACGCCGACCTCGCCTTCCGTCGCGTTCAAGATCGGCGAAAAGAGCGACGACCCGATCGCGATGTACCTGAGCGATATCTACACCGTCTCGGCAAACCTCGCCGGCGTCCCCGCCGTCAGCGTCCCGTGCGGCCTTTCGTCCGAAAGCCTCCCCATCGGCGTCCAACTCGTCGGCAACTTCTGGTCCGAGGCGACCTTGCTCAACATGACCCACAAATACGAGTCAGCGCATCCGTTGGGTGCCCGGCCGTCGGTTTACGCGGGATGAACTAGTCTGCACCAGGCGGAATCGCTAACAGGATCCAGCTGCCCATATTTCAAACAAGGCCCCGATCGGCATTATGCGACATTATCGGCGGTTTGGTATTCCAATATCGAGCGATCTCTGCTAGCCTGCGCTCCGGGGCTGAGTGCGGCAGGTTGTTTGACAATTTGATCGCTGGTTTTTTGGATTTGGGGATCTGGTCTTCGGTGCTCGTTAACGGCAACCGAGGCGGCGGTTCTGTGCGGACATTGTCCGACAGTATTGAACTTAAAGTACACAAAATCGCAAAAACAGGCCTGTTTTTGAAGGTTTATGCGCCGTATCAATTGAACATTCAACATTTGAACAATGGAGAGCGAAAGGTTAGAAAGGTGAAAAAGGGGAATAGAGCCGAATTATCCATTCACGAATTTCCTTTCTGGAATCGCGGGACAAATGGCTGATCTTATTAAGAATCATTAGGGCTTAATAATGCCCAGCGAAATCTGGTGAAAAGGCTGAAAAAGC
>CAYSMU010000550.1:0-2317 GCA_964432145.1 uncultured Chloracidobacterium sp. | reverse complement strand
CGATCTATCAGATGGAAAAAGGAACGCTGCGCACCGTACTCTCAAAAGCCGTTTACGCCGCGTATCAGCGTGCGGTGGAGTTGGGTAAAAAATGAAAATTGCGGTTATTTACTTACTGAAAAGGAATTAAAGAACCGATCGGCTTCTTTCGAATCCAAGTCCGCACGATTCTTGCCAATAAATATCATCATTATTATCTTTCGGTGCCCAAGATCGAATATTCGGCCCCGTGTAAAAAGCGATCCTAGGTCACCGCTTATAAAATAATATTCAGTACCTCTGAGTCTATTGAGATTAACTTCTCGGCGAATATCGAACTCTGCATGGTCATCGTCACCGATATATAGAACGGCCAAGTACTCTAGAAGCTCGTTCCAGCTTACGCCGCGTTTTGTGTATCCAGTCGGCAGGACCATCACATTGATTCCGAACCTTGCTTCGTCCAGATTCGTTTCCACCGAACTGTAGGATTTAACCCATTTGGGTTGATTGTCCCAATTTGCCCCGTGTTCCCCGTCAAAATACCTGACCCGTACCAGCGGACTCGGGAGTTCGACTGAGAATTTATCGGACGAGTGGTATCGCTTCCAACTGTCAAACTGGCCGTAGGCGTCGCATCCAAACAAAAGTATAAGCACTAAACCAATTGCGTTGATACACCTTGCCATGTTGAAAAACTCGACTCTCGGGTCTATTTAGCCTCCAGCTCAATCGCGGTCTCAAGCAACTCGTGCAAAAGACTCTGGTAGGGCGTATCGCGCTTTGCCGCCATCTTACGGATCTTCGCAAGCAAACTCGGGGCGATCCGAAACGCGATCATCTGTTTCGCCTTCCCCGTCGCCGGGCGGCCGATCCGCTTAGCTCGCTTTAGCTCTTCCGGAGTAGATTCAGGTATATCCGAGAAATCAATGTCACGATCCGAAGTATGCTTCGCGTTCGCGGTACGACGCGCGTCTTTCACTGATGATGCGGATTGTTCCTTTGCCATGAGTTAACTTCCTAATTGTGTAGACGACAAGCAAAATCCTGCCAGTGTCCGATTCTGCCAAATGCTTTCGCCTATTTTCTGCCTTTGAATGTTTCAGATCTGCCCAATCGAGTCCATTCCCGTCATCAAAAGCAGTTGCCGCTTCTTCAAACGACACTCCGTGTTTATCAAAGTTGAGTATCGCCTTTTGTATGTCCCAGCTGAACATACATACTTATTGTATATACACTAAATATCAGCGGCTGTCACGAAAGATCCTTCTACTTCAAATACTTCTCAAACCACTCCAAATTCGCCTGCATGGCCGCTAGCTGCATTTTTGGTTCGGTCGGGCCGTGCGGCTGGCGCGGGAGCACGATCATTCGTGTCGGTACGCCCTGGCGTTTTAGGGCGTTGTAGAGTTCGTAGCCCTGTGAGATCGGCACGCGAACGTCTGCGTCACCGTGCTGGATCAGCGTCGGGGTTTTGGCATTCTTGATGTTGAACATCGCCGAGTGCTTTGCGTAAAGCTCCGGCTTGTCCCAGAATTCGCTTTCGAAGTAATCGGGAATGAACGACGGGATATCGGCCGTACCGTTAAAGCTCATCATATTCGTGACCGGTGCTCCGGCCGACGCGGCTTTGAATCGAGTTGTTTTGGTGATGATGGTCGAGGTCATATAGCCGCCGTAGCTCCAGCCCATTACGCCGAGGCGGTCGGGGTCGGCAACGCCCATGGTGATGACATGGTCGACGCCCGACATAATGTCCTCATAATCGCCGACGCCCCAATCCTTGATGTTCGCACGCCGAAATTCGGTCCCGTACCCGCTCGAGCCACGCGGGTTCGGACGCAGTATCGCGTAGCCTCGCGAAGCAAACGTCGCCAGCGGATAGACGCCTCGTCCGCCGATAAAGCTCTGGTTGAATACGCCCGCCGGCCCGCCATGGATATTGACGATCAGCGGCATTTTCGTCCCGGCAGTGTAGTTGTTCGGATAGGTCAGCAGCCCCTCGATCTCGCGGCCGTCCTTGCTCTTCCATTTGACGACCTCGGTCTTGCCGACGGCCATCTTCGCGACATCGTCGTTAGCGGTCGAGACCTTGACCGGCCCCGAATCCGTGAGTTTGCCTACGAATACCGCCGGCGGCTGAGACGCTCCCTGGCCGACAACCGCAAAGATATCGCCTTTCGGGCTGATCGAAACGCCCGTCAGCAATGCCGAACCTGGCAGCGGCTCGGTTATCTTCTCCGCCACGACGTCTATTTGATAGAGTCCCGTCGCGACGCCCTTGCCCTCGACGAAATAAAGCTTCGTCCCGTCCTCTGACCAGCCGACCAGTCCCGGC
>CAYSMU010000549.1:0-2331 GCA_964432145.1 uncultured Chloracidobacterium sp. | reverse complement strand
AAGATCCACGAATTGCTCTGCGGGAAGATCGCAAGCTGGCAAATGGAGCAACGCTATATCCATAAGACCGGTCGAACCGTATGGACTTCATGGAGTGTTTCCGCAGCAAATGATATGAGGTCGGCTCAACCCAATCTGATATTTCAGATACAGGACATAACCGATAAGAAGGTCGCGCAGGAAAAGCTGGAGCACGAGGCGACCCATGATATTCTTACGGGGCTGCCAAACAGGGCGTTCTTCATGAGCCGGCTAAGTGATGCTCTAGAAAAGGCACGGAACATAGACGGTTACCGTGTTAGCGTGCTGTTTATCGATCTCGACCGTTTCAAATATGTTAATGACAGCCTCGGCCATCTTATCGGCGATGACCTCCTGAAGGAGATCGCGGTCCGGCTTCGCGACTGTATGCGACCATCGGATATTGTCGCCCGTCTTGGTGGCGATGAATTTACGATCCTGGTCGAGGGCAAATACGACACTTCGGAAGTCACCCGCATCGCCGATCGAATTCAAAAGAAATTCGGGATCGCTTTTGATCTGCGCGGGCACGAAGTATATAGCTCGGCGAGCATCGGTATTTTACATGCATCGGATCAGCACCTCTCGTCCGAAGACGTGATGCGGGACGCCGATACGGCGATGTACCAGGCAAAAAGGGCCGGCAAGGCAAGGCATGAGGTTTTTGACGAAGGAATGCACCGAGCCGCAAAGGAAATACTGCGTCTTGAGACCGATCTTCGCCGGGCAGTCGAACGCGAAGAGATAGAGGTGTTCTATCAGCCGATACATTCGCTGATCACCGGTGAGATCGAGTGCTTTGAAGCCTTGGCTCGATGGCATCATCCAGAATTCGGAAGTGTTCCGCCGAGCAAATTCATCACACTCGCCGAGGAGATCGGTTTGATCGACCGCCTTAGCCAGCAGGTTCTCCGAACTGCCTGTCGAGAGGTCGGGTCTCTTGGGGACGACCACCGGTATGCGGTCAGCGTCAATATCTCGAGCAAACAATTCGGCCAGTCAGGACTCGTTTCGAATATCGAGGAGATCTTGGCTGAGTCGAGATTCCCCGCAAATCGTTTGAAACTCGAGATCACCGAGTCGGTGTTCTTTGAGTATCAGGACAGAGCCATCGGCATGCTGATGCAACTCCGCGATTCCGGCATCGAGATCGATATTGATGACTTCGGAACCGGATATTCCAACCTAGGATATCTCAAAAAACTTCCGATCGCGGCTCTGAAGATCGACCGATCATTCGTTTCGATGATCGACGCCTCGGGCAATCACGACGAGATCGTCAGGGCGATCCTCACCCTCGCAAAGAATCTCGGCCTCAAGGTCGTAGCGGAAGGGGTAGAGACCGAGGTCCAGCTTGAGCTTCTTAAGAGCCTTGAATGTGAAGCCGGACAGGGCTTTCTGTTTTCGGCACCAATGAGTTTTGGAGATCTGTGCAATATGCTGGACACTTGGCCGAACGCATCTGTGCCACCTTCCGCCTTTGACGACGTGCCGACAGCGAGAATGATCCAATAGGACTCAAGCGTAGCAGCAGTTTGACGAATTCGGGCCGAAGGTAAACAATTGTTCCAGAGGAACATGTACCGACGGCCTAAGTTTTTGGAAAAGCTTCTCGAGATACGCCAGGAGATGGCGGTGTCGACTAACTATAGTGTCGGAATATTCGCCGAGTTTGTCAGGACTGGCGTGCTTCCGGAGCCTCTTTTGCCGGCGAGTGTGTCTGACCCCAACACCATCGATGCCGATGCGACCGAACCCACGATGCGGCCCCGGCCGACACTCGTGGAGAAATGAGATTCGGCAAATGCTCCGCTACCTTCTTTCCATCCTCTTCATATCGATCGTGCTCGGTCTTTCTGCCGGGCTATTCTTCCCGGACTATTGGGTGCATAGATACGACGAGTTGATCTCGCGTCAGGCCCGTGTTTACCGTATCGACGAGAAACTAGTTTGGAGCGTCATCTACGAGGAAACGTGGTTCCGTGGGTGGCAAGTCGGAGCGGACGCTGAAGTTGGCCTAATGCAGGTTACGCCCGCGGTTGGCCGCGAATTCGCCAAAGAGACTGGCTTTCGAGAATTCGAAAGGCAGGCAACCGAGAATGTAAGCGAATTTCTGGGCGAACCCGAGCGGAACATCCAAGTTGGCTGCTGGTATCTTGAAAAGCTCCGGGAACCGTACCGAGGCCGTCCCGCTGAGACGGCCATGATGCTTGCCGCGTACAACGCCGGGCCCAGCCGGGTAGAGGAATGGACCAGGGACACCGATCCTGTGAAACTAACCGAAGGCGATTTTATTGCGCGGATCGGTAT
>CAYSMU010000548.1:0-2340 GCA_964432145.1 uncultured Chloracidobacterium sp. | reverse complement strand
TGTCCGATGTCGATTGGGGCGAACTCGATTACCTCATCGTCGATATGCCGCCGGGAACGGGCGACGTCCAGCTTTCGCTCGCGCAGCTCGTGCCGGTGCAGGGTGCCGTCCTGGTGACCACACCTCAGGAAGTTTCGCTCTCGGACGTTCGGCGGGCTGTAAAAATGTTCGAGCAGGTCAATGTACCCGTGCTAGGCGTGATCGAGAATATGTCGTACTTCATCGCCCCCGACACAGGGAATAAATACGAGATCTTCGGCAGCGGCGGCGGCCAGAGCCTTTGCGACGAATACGGCCTCAATTTCCTCGGCCAGATCCCATTGGGCATGGAAGTCCGCGAAGGCGGCGACAAAGGCGTACCAGTCGTGGTCGCGTTCCCTGATTCGCCACAATCCAAGGCCATCGATGGAGTCGCTGAAGAAGTCGCCCGACAGATCTCGATCGAGGCAATGAAGCCGGAGCTGACGATCCTGACGAGAGCCAATCCGTAAAATTGCCCGCTCAGCGGATTGCCTTTCCAGCGGCACTTGTGGAATAGTTCTTGTAAATAATTTCAACGATTTAGGAGAACTATGCTTCAAACTGCCAGACGCTCCGCCGCGTTTCGGTTTGCACAAAAGTCGATCTTCTCGGCATTGGTGCTTGCCCTTTGTGTTCCTCAAGCTTTCGGTCAAACGGCAAAACGCCCGCTTTCGCCAAGCGATTTCGACTCATGGCGTATGCTGCAGGGCTCGACCATCTCGCGTGACGGCAAGTGGGTCGCGTATGTGATGCAGCCGCAGGATGGTGACGGCGAGTTATTTGTAAAGAACACCGCGACAAACGCGGAATGGCGGTCACCGCGAGGTTATCGCCCGCCGACGCCCCCGCCAGATCCGGCTGATCCGGCTGCAACGGCGGCGTTTCTAGCAATGGGGCGTCTGTTGCGGCCGACGTTTTCGGCCGATGCGAAGTACTTATTTTTCAACATCGAGCCGAACAAGGCCGACATACTAAAGGCCCGGAAGGACAAAAAACCACCTGCGGAATTTCCAAAAAACGCACTTGGTATCATGGATCTCGGCTCCGGCAAGGTCACGCGTGTCGATGACGTAAAATCGTATCAGGTGCCTGAGGACGGTGCGGGTTTCGTTGCGATGTTGAAGGAACCTATTCCGGAACGCCGGCCCGAAGGCGGTGCCAATGCGAATACCGCCTCAGGAGCAAACTCCAATACAGCCGCGGCAAATTCAAACGCTGCGCCGCGTCCTTCGCCCTCACCGTCGCCAGCCAGACGAAAAGAGTATGGAAGCACGCTGATCCTCCGGGATCTCGCCAACGGTAAAGACCGGAACTTCGCGGACGTTCTCGAGTACACGTTCAGTAAGGACGCGAAGACACTCGCCTTCGCCGTTTCGTCTCGAAAAGAGGAAACCAACGGCGCTTTTGCCGTCACGCCACAGTCCGCAGTAGCTCCGTTAGTCCTGCAATCGGGACCCGGCAAGTATCTGAAATTCACGTGGGACGAAAAGCAGACCCAGCTTGCGTTCATCAGCGACAAAGACGACGCGACGGCAAAGCAGCCAAAATTCAAGGTCTATCATTGGGGACGCACGGCTTCACCGGCGGCCGAGGTCGTTTCGGTAAAGACCGCCGGCTTCAGGCCCGAGTTCGTGGTCAGCGAAAAGGGTTCGCTCGCGTTCTCATTTGACGGCTCGCGTTTGTTCATCAGCAGTTCGCCCCCGCCAGAACCGGAGCCCGATCCGAACAATGCGGTTCCCGACGAGGAAAAGGTAAACGTAGACCTCTGGCATTGGAAGGACGACTACATCCAGCCGCAGCAAAAGGTTAGAGCTATCGCCGACCGCGACCGTTCGTATCGCGCCGTATGGCATATCGCCGACAAGAAATTCGTACAGCTCGCGGATACGACGATGGAATCCGTCGTTCCTAGCTCTAACGGCCTATATGCGCTTGGCACGGACGACCGTTCGTATCGGCTCCGGGCCGCGTACGATCCGGGATTCACCGACTACTACCTGGTCAACACGACCGATGGCTCACGCAAGCTTCTTCGGCAGGCTCATCAGTTCGGCATGAGCTGGTCGCCGGGCGCAAAGTATGTCGTTTTCTTCGACGGTAAAGATTGGAATTCGATGACGATCCCCGATCTCAAGGTCACGAATCTCACCGAGAAACTTAAGGTGAAGTTCACCCGCGAAGATCACGACAGCCCGAGTGCGGCTCCCTCGTACGGCCTCGCCGGCTGGAGTAAGGATGACAAGCACGTTCTGATCTACGACCATTTTGATATCTGGCAGATCGCCGCCGACGGCAGCGGGGCAAAGATGCTGACCGGAG
>CAYSMU010000547.1:0-2344 GCA_964432145.1 uncultured Chloracidobacterium sp. | reverse complement strand
TGCCGACCGGCGAGTGAATAACGCCCGTTTTATCGACGCGGTATTCGACCTTTCCAGCCTTGGTCTCTTCGACGGCCGTCTTCACGTCCATCGTCACGGTTCCTGTCTTCGGATTTGGCATCAGGCCTCGAGGACCGAGGACCTTACCGAGTTGACCGACCTTGCCCATCATATCGGGCGTTGCGATCAGGGCATCAAAATCGAGCCAGCCGCCCTTGATCTTTTCGACGATATCATCACCGCCGACCATATCAGCACCGGCCTCTTCGGCTTCGCGGATCTTGTCTCCCTGCGCAATAACGACGACCCTTTTAGCCGCTCCGCCCAGTCCATGCGGCAGAACGATCGTGCCGCGAACGAGCTGATCGGCCTTACGCGGGTCGACGCCCAGCCACATCGTCAATTCGACGGTTTCGTCGAACTTAGCAAAGGCGATCTCTTTAAGTTTTGAGACCGCTTCTTCCAGCGTATGTTTCTTACCGGGCTCGATCTTCTCAAGCGCGGCAAGGTATTTCTTGCCTCGTTTCATTTTACCTCCAGGTATTAGCGGGAACGTTCGGTTCCCTCCCTAGTGACAGGCCACAAGTTACAGGTGACAGGATGCCTGTCACTAGTCACTCGTCACCTGTTACTCAATTGTCAATCCCATCGACTTGGCCGTGCCGGCGATTGTCTTCATCGCCGATTCGAGATTCGTCGTGTTGAGATCTGTCATTTTCTTTTTGGCGATCTCTTCGATCTGTGCCATAGAGATCGTGCCGGCCTTTTCACGGTTCGGCTTGCCCGAGCCCTTTGCGATACCCGACGCCTTTCTCAAAAGGTCGGCCGCAGGCGGCGTTTTCGTTTCAAATGTGAACGAACGATCGGCATAGACCGTGATCACGACCGGGATCTTCATATCCGGGTCGTCATTCTGCGTCTTGGCGTTGAACGCCTTGCAGAATTCCATGATGTTCACGCCGTGCTGGCCCAATGCGGGGCCGATCGGCGGAGCCGGGTTAGCCTTACCGGCCGGGATCTGTAACTTGATGTAACCTTCTATCTTCTTTGCCATTTTCTTTTTCGATTAACGATCCTGATCGCTCAGGAATGTCCTCATTTATTCTTCTTCCGCAAAAGTAACTTTCTCAACCTCAAGGAAGCTCAGCTCGTACGGCGTTGAGCGTCCAAAAATGGTTATCGAGACCTTGAGTACGGCCTTGTCCTCGTTCACCTCTTCGACCTTACCGGTGAAGCTCGCGAACGGGCCCGACTTGATCCTCACTACCTCGCCGACCGTATAAGTGAACTTCGGTTTCGGCTTTTCGGTCGCGACCTCGATGTTGTGAACGATCTGGTCAACCTCAGCCTGTGAAAGCGGCGTTGGCTGCTTTCCGCCAAGGAAACCGGTGACCTTAGGCGTAGCCTTGATCGCGTGAAACACGTTATCCGGTATCTTGCCCTTTTCGTCGCAGTCGATCTCGACGAGCACGTATCCGGGATAGAACATTCGTTCGGAGACATACTCCTTATTGCCACGCATCTCGACGACCTTTTCCTTAGGCAGGAGAACGCCGGTTATCTGCTCGGCGAGTTCCATGTCGCGAATGCGGGCATTTAGGCTCTCAACGACCTTGTTCTCGTGGCCCGAATAGGTGTGGATAAAATACCACTGCTTCATCTCAAATATCCTTATACCCCGGCGATCTTATTGATCACCCATGTGAGGCCCTGCAAAATGTAAACCCACGCCTGATCGACGAGAAACAGATACAGAGCAAAGAAGATGACGCTCACGATCACGATGATCGTTGTATTCTTGACATCGTTTGACGAAGGAAATGATGTCTTATCAAGCTCGGCGCGTGTCTTCTTGACGAATTCACCGACCCCTTCCTTATGTTTTACGTCTGCGTGAGCAACTGCTTCTGACACCGTGTTTTCTCCTAAAAGATCTGTATGGCAGGGGTACCAGGACTCGAACCCGGACCTAAGGTTTTGGAGACCTCCATGCTAACCATTGACACCATACCCCTTCGTAATTTTGGATTTTGGATTTCCGATTTTGGATTATGAAGGTGGCCAGCGGGCCAATCCAAATTCCAAAATCTAAAATCTAAAATAAGAGCTACTTGTTCTCTCTATGCATCGTGTGGCAGCGGCAGCGACGACAGAATTTCTTGAACTCCAGCCTGTTAGGGGTGTTCTTTTTGTTCTTGGTCGTCACGTAGTTGCGTTCTTTGCACTCCGTGCACTGTAAAATTATGTTATCTCTCGGCATAATACTTAGCCCTCAGCTATCGGCACTCAGCGATCAGCCGAATGCTGACCGCTGAATGCTGAATGCTCATCTATTCCACGATCT
>CAYSMU010000546.1:0-2352 GCA_964432145.1 uncultured Chloracidobacterium sp. | reverse complement strand
AACGAAGCTCCCGGCATTGGGGCTGATCAGGCACCGAGGCAGAAGATGAAAAACACTGGCGCCGCTGAGGGCGGAGTGGCAGCCCTCGTGAAGGACGGCTTTTCATACCCAAATGTAAAAGACGTTCTCCGCATCACGGTCACCGCTAACTAGAAAACTGAGAAGGATAGGCGGATGGTGCGCCGTCCGCCTTTGATCTAAGGAGAGATCAGAATGAAAGCACTTATTACAAGAATGATATTCGCATGCACCGCGATCGTCGCGGCCGCCACGCTGACTGATGCTCAGACCATCGATCGGCGTTCGATAACGCTCGAGGGCGCTCGCACGGTCATCTCGGCGGCGAAAACTTATGCAGCGAAGAACAACGCTCCCGGCGGTGTGATCGCCGTGGTCGACGACGGCGGCAATTTGGTCGCCCTCGAGAGGCTTGACGGCACGTTTTCCGCCGGAGCAAATATATCCGTCGGAAAAGCGAAGACAGCGGTGATGTTCAAACGGCCGACGAAATTCTTCGAGGACGTTATCAAGAACGGCCGCACTGCGATGGTCGCACTGCCCGATTTCACGCCTCTTCAGGGCGGTGTCCCGATCATGGTCGATGGACAGCTCGTTGGCGGGGTCGGCGTATCAGGTGCTGCGTCCGCGGTGCAGGACGAAGAGCTGGCCGTCGCCGGGGCCGCGGCTCTCTCAAGCGAGACGGCGTCAGCTGTGACCTTTCTGAGTGCGAGCGCAGTAAATGACGGCTTTTCAACGGGGTCTGTGCTATTCGGGGCCGCGAAAGGCGAAAACTATATGGTGCACGCCTCGCGCCGCGAAAAGTCGGGGCTTGCAGAGGTCCACGACCTCGATACCGACATCATCTACGTTCTCGACGGAACAGCCACGGTCGTGACCGGCGGCAAGGCTGTCGATGTTAAGACCATCGAGGCGAACGAGCACCGAGGCACTGCGATCGACGGCGGCGAGGCGCGTCAGCTCAAGAAAGGCGATCTATTGATCGTCCCCAAAGGCACGCCGCATTGGTTCAAGCAGGTTGACGGGACGTTCCTGTATTACGTCGTCAAAGTAAGGTAGATAGGCGTCCATACGAGCAGCGACGAGTGTATGGAACCGCGCCGAGGCGGCCACGGACACTCGTCGCCTTTTCGAAACTTTGGAGATAAGACAATGAAATTCCTCTTAGCATTCATACTTTCCATCCTTAGCTCAGCAGTTCTGTCTGCTCAGGACGTGCCGTCGGGCAAACCCAACGCGTCGATCGACCTCGCCACCACTGAAGGCGTACGCGCAGTAGGCGGAACATGGCGCTACAGCGACACAAAGATCGTCGAGACGGCATTCAATTCCGCCGGTGCGGACCAACAGCCAAGCGGCCCGCCGGTCAAGACGTACGATTATGCGCCAAAGGCCGGCCCGGCCGATTATGACGATTCGATGTGGGAAGCGGTCAGCGCCGCCGACCTGCAAAAGCGGCGTGGCAACGGCCGCCTTTCATTTAATTGGTACAGGATAAATATCACCGTTCCAGAGAGAGTCGGCGAGTTTGCCACGTCGGGCTCGACCCTGGTCTTTCAGACTGCGCTCGACGATTACGCCGAGGTGTGGGTCAACGGCGAACTCTCGCGTTATCTTGGCCAACGCGGGGGCTCCGTGGTCGCCGGATGGAACGCACCAAACCGCCTCGTGATAGGCCGCGACGTGCGGCCGGGCCAGAAGATACAGCTCGCGATCTTCGGCATCAACGGCCCGATATCGAATCCGCCGACAAACTTCATCTGGGTCCGCGAAGCGAAGCTGGAATTCTACAACGGCGAGTCGGCTGGCCCTATCGCGATCACGCCGAGCGAGGTCAATGTCGAAGTCGTTCGCCGCGACGAGGCGATCAACAAGATAGTCGGCCCGAATCCGAAGGTGTTCAAGCTCGCTGAAGGTTTCAAGTTTACCGAGGGCCCGGTTTGGACCAACGACGGTCTATTATTCAGCGACCCAAACGCAAATACGATCTACAAATACTCCAGGGACGGCAAACTCAGCGTTTTCCGCACGCCAAGCGGCTACAGCGGGTCCGACATCGCCGAATATCGCCAGCCCGGCTCGAACGGTATCACGCTCGACCCGCAGGGCAACGTTGTTTTCAACCAGCACGGCAACCGCCGTGTGGTGAGGCTCGAAACCGATGGCTCGGAAACTGTTATCGTCGATAGGTTCGAGGGGAAACGCCTAAACAGCCCTAACGATCTCGTCTTTCGATCCGACGGCACGCTCTTCTTTACGGATCCCTATTTCGGCTTGACAAAATTTGGCGAAGACCATCGGTAGGATCTGGCGCACACCGGTGTTTTCTTGCTC
>CAYSMU010000545.1:0-2354 GCA_964432145.1 uncultured Chloracidobacterium sp. | reverse complement strand
TTTCTTTACATTTTATCGACTATCGCAGTATATTTATCGTCTAAGAAAAGTAGTTGGAATTGGGGCGGTGCCGGCCGCGAATAAACTTCTTGAAAAAGTCGCGGGGTTGGTGTAGATTGGTGATGTAAAACATTTTTTTACGGCCACCGATCCGATAGCTTCACCGGCCGGAAATTCACTCTATTTAGGACAACTTGTTTACCGATCAGGAGGAATGGTATGAAGAGCGAAATATCGCGTAGTTTACTGCGAATTTTGGCTGCACTGACGTTTGTCGCCGGAATGACCGCCGGTATCGCCGCTCAGGGCGAGACCGACCCGGACCCGAATTCACCGATACCGGTGATATTGACTCGGGACGATTCGACACGTGCCCTGGCACAGGCGGAAGGAGCAAAAGTAAAGGGCAATCTTTCGAGGATCGGTGAGCAGGCGTTCGAACCCGACTCGAAGATAGACATATACGTCACCAACCTTGTCCTGATGGAGGGCGAGGGCGCAAATGCGTTTCGCGTATATGCCGAGGACGCTCAGGGCCATACATTCCGATTTCCGGTGCTTGCGATCGATCAGAGCGCACGGGGCCTTTACGCCGTTACGGTCCTGCTCAAGGACGAGATCGGCTATTGGGACGCTCCGTCGGCAAACGGAGACCTAATGCTCTACCTGACCTGGAGAGGTTTGGCGAGCAATCGTGTCAAGCTCGGCTACGGCCAGACCGGCGGCGGTGTTAAGAGTTCGGCGGCGGACCGTCCGGCCCCATTTTCGCTGACCCAGGACAAGGCAAAGCTCAAAGCCTACGCGGCGACGCTCGCTCCTGAATACGTCGGCTATCGATGGTCGGGTGACCGGATGAGATTCCTCGAACAGGCCGCCTTTGGACCTAATCCGGCCCTCGACGTCCAGATCCGACGGTTCGGATTGCGAACGTGGCTCGCGGGCCAGTTTGACGCGACGACCGCTTATCCTTCGCTTATCAACCCATATCCGAATCAGCCGCTCAAGCCGACGAATGCTCCGGCGGATTGCGATGGAGATCAGGTAACGGTACCGGACGTTCCGCCAACATGCTTCCGCGATACATACACGATGTATCAGCCGCAGACGTGGTTCTTTAGAGAAGCGTTCTACAGCGACGCGCAGCTTCGTCACCGCGTCGCGTGGGCACTTGCCCAGATCTGGGTGACATCGGGCGTCGACGTCCAACAGGGACGCCACATGGTCGAGTATCACAAGATCCTCTCGAACAACGCCTTTGGCAATTACCGCAACCTGATGAAGCAGATGACGCTGAATGCGACCATGGGCCAGTATCTGGACATGGCTATCAGCACTAAGAACAATCCGAACGAGAACTATGCCCGTGAGATCATGCAGCTTTTCTCGGTCGGCCTGTTTATGCTCAATCCGGACGGCACCGTGCAGACCGACGGTAACGGGGCGATCCCGACCTATGATCAGAACGTGGTCAATAACCTGACCAAAGTTTTGACAGGTTGGTCCTTCTGCAACACCGTTGCGTCATGCCCGAACTTGGTTGCGGGAACCGTCAACTATATCGACCCGCTGCTCCTGAACAGGAACAACCACGACCTGACGGCAAAAACGCTGTTGAGCTATCCGGGTTCGACAACGACGAACATTGCGGCATGTACAGGCTGCACCGGCACGGCGATCGACACCTATGCCAACAATTCGCTCGAACAGGCGATGGACAATATATTTAACCACCCGAATCTCGGCCCGTTCGTCAGCAAGATCATGATCCAGCATATGATCACGAGCGACCCGACACCGGCATACGTCCAGCGAGTAGCCGCGGTGTTCAATAATAACGGCAACGGTGTACGCGGCGATATGAAGGCGGTCGTCAAAGCGATCCTCCTCGATCCCGAGGCCCGCGGCGATTTCAAAACAGACCCGAATTACGGCAAGCTGCGTGAACCTGTCCAGTTAACGACCAATTTTGCCCGTGCAATGGGAGTTCGCTCGGCTGACGGCCTGAGTCAGACAGACGGTTATCTTACCGGTCGCTCCGAGTATACCGGCATGGGCCAGACGCCATTTATGTCGCCCACGGTGTTTAATTTCTTCCCGCCGGATTATGTCATCTCTGGCACGGCGACCGTCGGGCCCGAGTTTGCGATCATGACGACGGGAACGACCGTTCAAAGGTCGAATTTCATCAACCGAATGGTTCTGCCGGGCGGACTGGGTTCCACGACGGTGCCGATCGCGGTCTCGTCGCCGAATTCGCCGAACGGGCTTTCGTTCGATTTCTCGGACCTGCAGGCACTTGCGGCGGCTGACCCGACGAGCGGGCTGCTTCTCGACGAGCTTAATCGCCGTATGCT
>CAYSMU010000544.1:0-2354 GCA_964432145.1 uncultured Chloracidobacterium sp. | reverse complement strand
TGAATATTCAGTTTGCGATCAAGGACGACCGCGTTTATGTCCTTGAGGTGAATCCGCGTGCGTCCCGCACCGTACCCTTTGTTGCGAAGGCGACAGGCGTCCCGATCGCGAAGATCGCTTCGCTGGTCATGGCGGGAGATTCGACGCTCGCTGATTTCAACTTGCCTGAAATACTTCCGGTGCCAAAGATCTTTGTAAAATCGCCGGTATTTCCCTTTAAGAAGTTCGCTGGTGTCGATCCGGTCCTTGGGCCTGAGATGCACTCGACGGGCGAGGTAATGGGTGTCGGAGATACTTTTGGCGAGGCGTACGGCAAAGCTATGGAAGGAGCTGGACTGAAGCTGCCGCTGGCCGGCAAGGCGTTTATTTCAGTGAACAGCTCGGACAAGGGCCAGGCGGCTCTGCTCGCCCGACGGCTGAATAAGCTCGGTTTCGAACTCGTAGCGACCTTTGGCACGGCGAAACGCCTCCGGGAAGTCGGCCTCGATTGTGAGACCGTCTTTAAGGTCAACGAAGGCCGGCCCAACATCGCTGACCTGATCCGCCAGGGCGAGATCGCGCTGATCATTAACACACCGCTTGGAAAAGCTTCACACTACGACGAACAGGCGATCAGAAAGGCCGCACTTCAGTTCAACGTGCCGTGTGTGACCACAATGACCGGTGCCGAAGCTTTGATCGAGGCGATCGGGACCAAACTGTCACGGGAGAAGGTCGTTGTTCGCAGTCTTCAGGAAATTCATAACCGGTCGCTGGCGGCCGACGAAACTTACTGATCGTTCGAAAGATCGGTCAATTCTTGACCCGCAACGCGCTTTCCACTAACTTAGTGTAAAGTTTTCTGATATTTAGCTTTCAAATCTACACATGAGCGAATCGCACGACCGCGAGATCATTGGCGGGCATCTGCTTGTAATAGGCGGAGCAGAAGACAAGTATAACGAACGGCGGATCTTGAAAAAATTTCTCGAACTGGCGGGCGGAGCGCAGGCCGAGGTACTGATCGTACCGGTCGCATCCGACTTTCCTGAATTTGCCGCGGATGTTTATACGCAGGCGTTCAGGAATCTCGGCGTGACAAATCCCCGTGTGTTAAGGGCCACGTCACGGCAGGATATTGTCAACGCAGATATTGAGCGCCTTGTTGACGGTGTAACCGGCGTTTTTATGACCGGCGGTGACCAGATGCGTCTCGTTTCGCTGCTGGGCGGGACAAAATTGGCTGAGGCTCTGCGAAAAAAGGTCCGCGATACCAATGTCGTTATGGCTGGAACCAGCGCGGGGGCGGCGGCCATGAGCACGTCTATGATCGTCCGCGGCGAGCCCAGTTCGCATCCGCATAAGAACGCGGTCAAGCTCTCGCCGGGCCTCGGGTTCTTAAAGAACATCATTATTGACCAGCATTTCAGCGAGCGTGGCCGCATCAGCCGACTGATCACCGCGGTTTCGTACAATCCGTACAATCTTGGCATCGGGATAGACGAGAATACGGCGATAATCCTGGACGGTCAGGGTGTACTAGAGGTATTTGGACAGGGCTCGACAACGATCGTTGACGGTTCACAGATTACTTTTAATGAGATAGCTGAAGTTGCTGATAACGAAAGCTTTAGCGTCTGCGGCGTTCAGTTTCATGTGCTGCGCGATGGGTTGGTTTACAATTATCTGGACCGGCATCCGATCCAACCGACGAATGACTTTTTATTGCCTGACCTTGGATAAGCAATCTTATGGAGATCTTAGAGATCCGTACACTCCGCGGCCCGAACTATTGGAGCGGCTATTGGAAAAAGCTCATCTTTATGCTCCTTGATATTTGCGAGTATGTGCAGAAGCCGACGAATTAGATAATGGGCTTCTATGACCGTATGGTCGAGACCATGCCTTCGCTGATGTCTCATGGCTGCAGTTACGGTGAAGAAGGTGGATTTCTTCGGCGTGTCAAAGAGGGAACGTGGGCAGGACATGCGATCGAGCATTTTGCCCTGGAGCTGCAGACTCTCGCTGGAATGGATACCGGATATGGCCGAACACGAGAGACCAGCGAAAAGGGCATCTACAACGTCGTTTTCAGTTATCTTGAGGAAGAAGTAGGACGCTATGCGGGCCGTGCCGCCGTGCGTCTATGGCTCGACCTTGCGGGAAAACGGCCGGTCGGGGAGATCAAGTCGGAACTCGCCAGAGAAGTGCAGGAAATGCGAGAGATCCGCGAAGACGTACGTTTCGGGCCGTCGACGGGATCCTTGGTGGAAGAAGCCGTGAACCGCGGAATCCCGTATATTCGGCTCAATGACCAATCGCTCGTACAACTTGGCTATGGTGTAAATCAAAAGCGGATCCAGGCCACGACTACC
>CAYSMU010000543.1:0-2357 GCA_964432145.1 uncultured Chloracidobacterium sp. | reverse complement strand
ACACGCGATATCTCGACCAGCTGGCGGTCGCCAATTTCTGCGCCCGGTGACCAAATGGACGTCGACGGGCAAAAGACGTCCTGATTCTTGAGAAACTCTGCCAACTCATGCTCGCCGCGTTTCAGTGCGCGGCGAAGCGTCCCTTCCTTTGGATTTACCGACGCCAGCGCACGGCCGACACGCTTTGGCACGCCCGGCTGATTAGGCAGGTAATCGAAGACGGTTCCGTCCTCGTTGTAGATCACGTCATAGAGGGACGGGACATAAAACCCGCGTCCTATCCTGGCTAACGCAAGCAGTATCTCGTCCTTCGTCTCGTATTCGAAGATCGCGTCGACGAGTTGGAACGCGAGTATCTCGCCCTCACCGACGGCAATTACGTCAGTGAAGTCGGCGATCGGCTCGGGATTTAGGAAAGACGCGGCCCCGCCCATAATGACGAGCGGATCGAAATGCGTACGCTTCTCGGACCAGACCGGGATGCCCGAGAGCTGCAGCATTCGGGCCATGTTCAGGTAGTCGGTCTCAAATGAGATCGAGAACGCCACGACATCAAAATCCTTGACGCGGCTCTGCGTCTCGAGCGACATCAGCGGCGTTCCGGTGCGTTCATATTCCTTCAGCTCGTCCGGGTCAGGCAAAAAGACACGCTCGCAAGCGACACCGGAGATCGAGTTGAAGAGTTCGTACATCGTGTGCAGGCCGAGATTAGCCATGCCGATCGAATGGGTATTGGGATAGCAGAGCGCGATGCGCAGGTCAGCTACGCGGGCGGTGACGTAACCGTCCTCGGCCGCAAGTTTCTTCTTATAGCTTTCTGCAATGAATTTACTCATAGAGACAAACTGTTAGCTTAGCAGATGGATCGCCCGCTAAACACGCGAAAAAAGCGAAAAAACAAGCTCGACCAACGAAGCCGAGCTTTCGAGATGTTCCTGGCGATCTCTTTTTAGTATCTTTCGTGTGTTTCGCGGGCAAATCTTCTATTTCTTTTTCTCCGGCGGTTTGGGCGTCGTGTAGAACGGCCGGTGCTGGACAACGTACGCCTTGTCCTCGTATTGGCCGTCACCGTCTATGTCCACTTTGACCTCGAGTTTGTTCTTCTTGCCGGGCTCGCGTTTCACCTCGCCGAGGTCGTAGGCCAGCGAATACTGGCTTCGGAGCATACCATTGATCGAGTTGAGATATCCGGGGATCTCGCCTTCAAAGGTCATCGGGAAATGCGCGCCGCCTGACTCTTTTGCGATCGTGTTCATGACGTTTTGTGCCTGAAGGAACGTCATTCGCCCGGGCATGCCGGTCAGTCCGTCGGTCGCGGGAAGATACTGTTCGTATTTCTTGAAAAACAGGTTGCCGGTGCTGATGATATAGATCGGGATGCCTGCCTCTTGTATGATCCGCCGCACCTGGTCGTAATTGATCTTGCTGAACGTATCTATACCTGACGCAACGAGTATGATCGCGCGCCGCTTCGATTTGACAGCGACCATCCCCTGATAGTCTGAGAGTTCCTCTTTCGAGTTCTCCAGCACGACGGAATCGCCCCGTCCGCCCAGTAGGGCGAATTTCAGCGCGTCGTACATATTGTTCTCACGAAACGCCGGCTGGTTGCGGAAAAGCAGGTTGACCGTCTCGTTAAGACGGCGCGGGTCGTTGGTAAAATCGGTGATCGGTGTGGGCCTGAGATCGAACGCGATGACTGAAGCATAGTCATTGGGCGGCTTTATGAAACGCGAAAGGAAATAGGCGACCGGCTTGATCACCTCATAGGCTCCCGGCTCGAAATATCCGCCGGCAGCCGAACCGAAAAGCTCGGTCCACTTGCTGTATTCGACCACCAGAGTGACCGTGATCGGCGATTCCGGCTCGGCAAAGCTGGTCAATTCCTGTTTGACGCCGTTTTCAAATACCGCGAAATTTGCCTTTTTTAGCCCCGAAACGATCTGGCCGCTCTTCTTGTTGTAAACGACGGCATCGACATTGACGATCTTTGCTTCGACGCGTTCGATCGTGTCGTCATACACGGCGTTCTTCTCTTCTTCGAGGCGCTTTTTCTCCTCCTCGAGTTTCTTTTTTTCTTCCTCGGTCAACGGCTTTGGCCGTTCGTTCTTTTTGCCGTCACCGGCGGGCCTTTCGGTCTTTTGAGGCTTTGATTGGGCAAAGGCCGCTCCGACACCGAGGACGGCGACGATCGCGGCCGCAACAGCCGCAAAGCAGAAACGCGAAGAGAGCATGTATCGCATAGATATATCCTTATATTTCAGGCCTGTTTCGTTAGATACAGATTGTCTGCCTTTAGTTGGATTAAATCAAGGATTTAAGTTGGTTGCCGCCTACAGATCAGGTTGACCGGATAC
>CAYSMU010000542.1:0-2367 GCA_964432145.1 uncultured Chloracidobacterium sp. | reverse complement strand
CGTCCCTGTGCTTGATGCATACTATCTGCGAGCGTTCGCCGGGAAGCCGTGAACTCACGATCTCATATTGACGGCCGGCGAGGGCTCCGCATATCTCATCGGTCAGTCCGGCCAGGTAGTTCTCGATATTTTCCGCTCCGGTCTTATGCAGCAGTTTCAAGCTTTCTTCGAGGCCGTAAAACAGGGCCGAAGGGCCGGTGCCGGTTTCCCACGCGAGGGCAGTCGATTTAAATGGCTGTTCGCGGTCCTCGAAATCCCACGGCGTCTCTACCGAGATCCAGCCGACGAGCGTCGGTTCGACCCGTTCGCGGGCACGGTCTGACAGATAAATAAATCCGCAGCCCTCCGGTGAACACAGCCATTTATGGCTTGCACCGCAAGCCACATCTACAAACTGAGCCGGCAGATCGAAGGGCATCACACCGAAAGCCTGGATAATATCGACGCAGAACAATGCGTCAACGGCCCGGGCCGCCCGGCCGATGCGTTCGAGATCGGCCCGAAAGCCCGAGGCGAACTGCACCGCGCTGATAGCGACGGCCTTTGTTCTGGCGTCGATCAGCGAAACAAATTCATCCATGTCGATGCGGCCGTTGCGTTCCGGGCACGTTCGCAGCTCGACGCCGAAACGGTCCCTGATCCGCCGCCACGGGTAGAAATTCGATGGGAATTCGCGCTCAAAGCTGACAATGTTGTCGCCGGCCTGCCAAACCAGGCCGTTGGCGACGGTCGAGATACCGTCGGATGTATTTCGGACGAAAGCGATCTGCTCGGCCCGCACCTTGAGCATTTCCGCAGCGATGCCGCGGGCACGGTTCTTTGTATCGATCCATTGCTGGTAATGTGCCGACCCATGCAGGGCGACGTCGGCTAGCTGCCTGCCAACTGCCTCACCGGCCGTTGTCGGCATTGGCGATATTGCGGCGCTGTTGAGATATGCATAGAGGTCGGTAACCGGAAAGAGGGCACGGATAGAGTCGTCCATAAAATTGCTTTGACAAAGGCCCGTATCTAATCAGATGATAGTTACGGTTCGATGCAGTCTTGCATCATAGCCTGAGAGTGTCGATTATGTTCGATTTGCGAAAGAAAAACCAACCTGATTTTGGTTTCGTCTCGATCTTTGACGACCGGGACATCGAGGTCACGCACCTTGCCCGCGAATCGCGTCAAGGCCTTTGGTCCGAGGGAGTTAAGCTCGTCCGCGATATCTTCCTGATCATCGTCGTCTTTATCCTTTTCGGTGTTTTCTTTGTCCAGCCGGTGGTAGTCGAGGGCACGTCAATGCTGCCGCAGCTCCATGACGGCGAACGCCTACTGGTCAATAAGCTCGTCTATTACAAGATACAAAGCGTCTCGTGGGGCCATATCGAACGCGGCGACATTGTCGTTTTCTGGTTTCCGAATGACCCCGACAAATCTTACGTCAAACGCGTCATCGGCCTTCCGGGCGAGATCGTAGAGATCCGCAACGGCAAGGTCTTTGTTGACGGAAAACAGCTCGACGAGGAGTATTTGGACGCTGATTACAACCAGACATTGCCGAGTGCCCCGCCGAAAAAGGTGGACGAGCACCATTACTTCGTGATGGGCGATAACCGCGACAACTCGTCAGACTCGCGATACTGGGGACTCGTCCCCGAAAAATACATCTACGGCAAGGCCTTTTTCCGATACTGGAAGCCGTCAAATATCGGTTTCCTCGAGCACGGCGAATACGACAAGAGCGTTCCCGCAACACCCGCCAATAAGGTCGACCTCCGGGCTGACGAGCGCTAAGATCTGTCAGAACCGCCTGCGTCAGCGGGCGGCTTGAACGCGACCGATCACAACTTACGTACGATCCAGACAATATACGTACCGCCGCTTGCGCAGGCGGTTCTGACTTTTCGCGTCCTTGCGTTAGAATTTGTAGTTTATGAGTAAGGCGATATTGGTCCTTGAGGATGGCCGCACTTTTACCGGCCGCTCATTTGGAGCCGACGGCGAGACGTTCGGCGAGATGGTCTTTAACACGTCGATGTGGGGCTATCAGGAGATAATGACCGACCCGAGCTACGCCGGCCAGATCGTCTGTATGACGTATCCGCTGATAGGCAATTACGGCGTCAATGAAGAAGATGTCGAATCACGCCGCCCATGGGTCGAGGGATTTGTCGTCCGCGAGGCCAGCCGCGTCGTGTCTAATTTTCGTTCCACACGATCTCTCCAGGATTATCTTAAAGTAAATGACATCGTCGGCATCGAGCATATCGACACGCGTTCACTGGTCCGACATATTCGCGACAAAGGTGCGATGCGAGCAGGCATTTCGACCGTCGAACTCGACCCTCAAACGCTCTTGAACAAAGTGCTTTCTTCGCCTGA
>CAYSMU010000541.1:0-2381 GCA_964432145.1 uncultured Chloracidobacterium sp. | reverse complement strand
CAGGGCAAGTAAAAGCGTTGTTTGACCGTGCCTCTGAACTTGATCCGGATGATCGAGACGCGTTCCTGCGCCAGGCTTGCAGCGGCGATGAGCGTCTCATTGCCGAGATCCAGTCGCTGCTTCGATGTGATGCGGATGCCCACGAATTCCTTAGGGCTCAGGTTGTCAAATTCTCCGCCATCGAAGCAAGCCGGATGTTTGATCCGGACACAATGCTTGAGGTTGGAGACTCCGTAGGCCCGTACGTCATCGACAGGCCTATCGGGCGGGGCGGCATGGGAACCGTTTACCTGGCACATCATAACGGCGCCCGAACTGTAGCACCGGTTGCCGTCAAATTCTTGCGTCGCGGCTGCATTTCACCTTCGTTCTTCAAGCGATTCGAGAATGAGCGAAAGATCCTTGCCGAATTGGATCATCCCTTTATTGCAAGTCTCATAACGGCCGGCACGACCGAAATGGGCCTGCCGTACCTGGTGATGGAATATGTAGAGGGCGTTCCGATCGACCGATTCTGCAGAGTTAACCGGCTGTCGATCGATGAACGTCTCAGGCTATTTCAGGATATCTGCACAGCCGTCCAATTTGCCCATGAGCGTGGCGTGGTTCATCGCGATATCAAACCTTCGAATATTCTTGTGACCAATGAGGGAACCCCTAAATTACTGGATTTCGGCATAGCAAAAGCGGCAAATTGGAGTGGGGCCCAAACCTCGACGGCAACCGCGTTAACAGCGATGACACCTGAGTATGCGTCTCCGGAACAGATGAAGGGGGAGAGAATTGGGAAAGGCTCCGACATTTTCAGCCTGGGGGTGTTGTTGTACGAATTGATCTGCGAACGTCCGCCGCATGTTCTTGACAGTAAGTCGCCGTATGAGATCGTGAGGTCGATATGTGACGAAGATCCAGAGCCCCCGTCAATCCATTGGCGGCAGATCAACCTGAGGTCGTCTGTCGAAACTCGCACTGATGCCGTTGCAGGAGGTCGTTGGCACAGGATAACTGCAAAGCCGGAGGAACTGGACGCGATCGTCCTTACTGCATTGAGAAAAGAGCCTGAGAGACGGTATCGATCGGTCAGCGACTTTTCAGAGGATATCGGTCGATATCTCGACGGCAGGCCTGTTAAGGCCCGGCGGAACTCTCTTCTTTATAGCGGGTCTCTGCTGATCGGCAGATACCGGACCGCTGCGGTGATCGCATTAAGCTTGGCACTCGGTCTTATCGGAATAGGGTTACTGACCGGCTCCTTTGACGTCCGTGCCGGAAACATTGTGACGATCGACCCGATACCAGATCCCGGTCTGAACTTTGCAGCAGGACCCGGGCAGGATCTTTGCGGCTCCGGCAGCAGCGAAGCTAATAACCTCTATTTGAAAGGCCAACACCTCTGGAGCCAACGCAGCGGCGTCACTATTAACGAGGCAGTCGGATTTTTCCGGCTTGCCGTCGAAAAGGATCCGACTTTCGGAGCTGCCTACAGCAGTCTTGCTAATGGTTACACATTGCTTGGGGCTTGGGGAGCGCTGCCTCCGCATGAGGCTTTTTCCCATGCTCGCGAGGCAGCAGAAGCTTCTATCCGTGCTTGTCCCAATCTCGCGGAGGGCCATCTTTCATTAGCAATGGTGTATTGGCTCTACGAATGGGACTGGGAGGGCGCCGACCGGGAATTTCGCAGAGCGATCGACCTTAACCCGAATTACACGCTCGCGCCGCACTGGTACGGGCTTTTCCTTGCGGAGATGGGGAGGTTTGATGAGGCTGTCGCCGCTGAAAGGCGAGCTCTCGAGATCGAACCTCTCTCGATCCCCATCAATGCCGATCTTGCACGGGTCTTTTTCTACGCACGAAGATATCAGGATGCCCTGGAACAATATCAAAGGACCATCGCTCTTAATCCAAAAAGCAAAAACTACTACGGCGAATTAGTTGAGTTTTTTGAAACGACCGGCATGGCACGCGAATGGCTCAATGCGCTCCAGTCCGGCGGTTTAAAACTGGATCGGGAGATGATGAGGGCGTACCGGCGTGGCGGCATTAAGGGATTTCGTAAGAGATCATTTGAATTAGTACCTGCTTCGTATGCTGCGGCATTTGACTATTATTTCTCCCCGGCCCACCGGCCGATGAGTGCTGAGGCTAAGGATAAGGCCTTTGAGCTGTTGGAACGAGCATTCGCCGAACGGGACCATCGCATGGCACAACTTAAAGTCAGCCCCAGGTTTGATAATCTTCGTGATGACCCGCGGTTTGCAGATCTGTTGAAACGATTGAATTTACAACCGTGAAACCGCTTCACATGGGCAATCGGGGCTGCACCTGTGTTGCACCAAACAGAAATGGCAAGCCGAATACGCTTGCCATCCTATTTGTAAGTT
>CAYSMU010000540.1:0-2392 GCA_964432145.1 uncultured Chloracidobacterium sp. | reverse complement strand
CCTGTCGAACGAGTACGGGCTGAATCAGGAGAATATCCAGTCTCATTGCCCGGCGACCGCACGGTTGTCGAGCATATCAACATTTCCGACCCGCCAGATAGACCCAACGAGCAAACAGCCGAGTCGTCAAAGGCCAGCGAACCCAGCCCTGACCCGCCAAAAAATTGGAGCTGGGCCAATTTTGACAACTCGGCCCTACCTTCCTCGCTGACGCTCGGGACGGTCGAGATCGGAGTCATTCTGGGCCTGTTGAACCTGCTTTTCCTCAGCTTTGTCATCGTCCAGGTGCCTTATCTCTTTGGCGGAATGGAGCTTGTCCAGAACACGCCCGATTTCAAACTCGCCGAGTACGCACGCCGCGGGTTCGGCGAACTCGTAGCGGTCGCCGGCCTTGTTCTGCCGATTCTGCTTGCGTCGCACTGGCTGATCAGGAAAGATACACCGCTCGCGGGCAAGCTGTTCCGGGTTTTCGCCGGCCTGCAAATTGTCCTGCTCTTCGTCATCATGGCGTCGGCAGTCCAGCGACTCGTCCTGCTGACCGGCAACCTCGGCTACGGAATGACCACGGTCAGGCTCTATCCATTGATCTTCATGGGCTGGCTAGCGGTCGTTTTCGTCTGGTTTTGCGTTACCGTTCTTCGCGGCTATCGGCAGCATTTTGCTTGGGGAGCTTTGTGGATGGCCTTCGCCATTCTCGGTGCGACACATTTGCTCAACCCCGACAAATTCATCGTCGAGACCAATATCGCCTTGATGCAGCAGGGCCGGCAATTTGACGCGGATTACAACAGCCGCCTTAGCGACGACTCATTACGGACGCTTTTCCTGGCGATCCCGGAGATGAGTGACAGTGATCAGCAAAAGGTAGTTCAAAACCTCGCGAGACGTCTCTGCAAAATGCGTAAGGAAGGGGACGTTAGAAGCTGGAACCTCTCTCGCTCGCTCGCCGGCTCAATGCTCGAGGCAAATGGCAAGTTCGTTGACGCTTTTGGCGGTTGCGAGCCGAAGTCGATATCCGGTCATTCCGACCAGATCGAGGTCTTTGGGAGTAAGATCGAGGAACGGGAAAACTGAGCACTTGAAGACGCGGCCGAGGCTCACGAGAATGACGACGTCCGCGGACCTACAAGAGCTGGGCGAGCGGGGCATTCGCCGTTTTTGTTACTGGGGCAGCAACGAATTTCCTTGCTGAGCTTGCTCCTAATTCGTTACCATTTGACTGCACTCGCCCGTATGCACCTTCCAACCGACACAAGACGCGACCTGCTACGCGAATACCTCTCGTATTGCCGTGTCGAAAAGGGCTTGTCGGCCAATTCTACAGACAGCTATCAAAATGACCTGGAAAAGTTGCGTATTTGGGCCGACAAAAACGATCTTGAGCTTCTCAGCCTGACGCGGCAGGACCTTCGCGAATGGCTGATCGACCTCGGCGGGCAGAAACTGGCTGAGAATTCAAAAAGACGGCTGATCAGTGCTGTTCGGGGATTTTACAAGTTCCTGATGTTCGACGGCCACGTTACCGCGAATCCGGCAGAGGACCTTGTTTCGCCGCAGAAAGGTGTTTATTTGCCGAGATTTCTGAACCAGACAGAGATCGAACAGTTGTTGGCGACGCCCGATACATCGACTGAAACGGGGCTTCGCGACCGGGCTTTGCTTGAATTGATGTACGCGTGCGGACTGCGCGTTTCCGAGGCGGCCAACGTCAGAATTCCCGATATCGACCTTGACGCCGGTATACTGACAACGACCGGGAAGGGTAGTAAAACACGCCGTATTCCGGTCGGTTCGAGCGCAGTCGAATGGGTGAAAAGCTACCAGGCTCTGCGGCAAAAAAAGGAGAATATAGAGATCGATCGGCTTTTCGTAACGTCTGCCGGACGGCCGATAGATCGACAGTATATTCACAAGTTGATCGCCGAATATGCGGCAAAATGCGGCCTTGAGGGCGTCTCTCCGCACACACTGCGGCACTCCTTCGCTACGCATCTGGTGCAGAATAACGCCGATATACGCTCGGTCCAGCAGATGCTCGGCCATGCAGACATTTCGACGACACAGATCTATACCCACATAACAAGCGCCCAGCTAAAGCGCAATTACGATCGCTTCCATCCACGGGCCTCAAAGCGCTAAGTGCGCTAAAAACCTCACTTTACGCGCTTGCAACTTGAAATTCTCTTCGTTAGAATTGGAAATTTGCTATTTGGCTCTAAACAGCGCCCTTAGCAATAAATAAAAGGTCGGCATGGGTGGTCGAGCGGTCAAAGGCAACGGGCTGTAAACCCGTCGGATTAACTTCCTACGTAGGTTCGAATCCTACCCCATGCACCATTTGCGGGAGTAGCTCAGTTGGTAGAGCGTCAGCCTTCCAAGCTGAATGTCGCGA
>CAYSMU010000539.1:0-2395 GCA_964432145.1 uncultured Chloracidobacterium sp. | reverse complement strand
AATTTAACCAATTTCACTGGCACCTGACGGACGACCAGGGTTGGCGGATCGAGATCAAGAAGTATCCTAAGCTCACGACCGTCGGACAGTATCGCAGCGAGAGTCATGAGGGTGTCTATTCGACCGTTTTTAAGGGCGACGGGCGGCCGGTCGAGGGGTTTTATACCCAGGCTGAGATCAGGGATGTCGTTGCTTATGCCAAGGCGAGGTATATCAATGTGATCCCTGAGATCGAACTGCCGGGCCACGCCTCGGCTGCGTTGGCGGCTTATCCGGAGCTTGGGAACGGGTGCGTGGCTCCTGACTATAAATTCGAAGTTAAGAGAACATGGGGCATCTTCAAAGAGGTGTTCTGTCCAACTGACCAGACTTTTAAGTTTCTGGAAGACGTGCTTGACGAGACGATCAAGCTCTTCCCGGATTCGCCTTACGTACATATCGGCGGCGACGAAGTATTGAAGGACTTTTGGAAAGAATCACCGTACGTTCAGGAACTTAAAAAACGCGAAAATCTGAAGGACGAGCACGAGGTCCAGAGCTATTTCATCCGCCGCATCGAAAGATTCGTCAATTCCAAGGGCAAGAAGATCATCGGCTGGGACGAGATCCTTGAGGGCGGCATCGCGCCGAACGCGACGATCATGAGTTGGCGCGGAATGAAGGGCGGCATCGAGGCAGCCAAGGCAAAGCACGACGTGATCATGACACCGACCGATTTTGCATATCTCGACTACGGACAAGGAGATCCCGCATATGAATTGCTTAACATCGGCGGCTACCTGCCGTTAGAGAAGGTTTACCAATTCGATCCCATACCAAAAGAGCTGACCGCCGACGAAGCGAAATACATCCTTGGCGGCCAGGCAAATATCTGGACAGAGTACATCGAAACAGGCGATAAGGTCGAATACATGGCATTCCCCAGAATGCTCGCGATCGCCGAGAGCGTCTGGTCGACGCCCGAGAATAAGAACTTCGCCGAGTTCAAACGCCGCCTAGCCGGCATTCTGCCGCTGCTCGACCGCCAAAATGTAAACTACCGCATCCCCGAACCCGAAGGCCTGCAGAACGTGATCACCGACAAAGAAAGAACGCAGATCACGCTCACACCGATGCCGGGCACGCGAGTTCGGTACACGATCGACGGCTCGACACCGGATGAGAGATCGACGCTCTACACAAAGCCGGTCGAGATCACTCTTGCGGAAGGAAAGTCAGCAACGCTAAAGACGATCGTCATCAACGCAGTGGGTCGCAAAAGCGTCGTTTACACAGCAACCGTCATCCGCGGCGCAATGCTCGAACCTGTCACGCTTGCGGAGTCGAAGCCGGGAGTCCAGTATTCGCTCGTCGTTCCCACCGACAGCGGCGAACCGAAAACAACTACTGGCGAATCACGTTCGATATTCTTAACGCAGTTCGAAAAGCAGATCGATCTCAAAAAGTCTTTCGGCGTTGCATTTGAGGGCTACATAAAAATCGCTCAGGACGGCATTTATGAGTTGCAGATCGATTCGACGTGGGATACGACGCTCCTGCTCGGCGGTAGGATGATGATCGACGATGCCGGTACCAGGGACCGCAAAATGAGATCTGTCGTCGTTCCGCTCAGGGCCGGTCTGCATAAGATCAGCCTGCGCTATAACCACCGCGAAGGCGACGCTCATTTCCGCTTCCGCGTCGGGCTAAAAGGCCAGGGCCTAAGACAGATCGGCGGCGGGGAGTTGGTCCATTAGGGCCGGGAACGCAGGCGTCCTCGCCTGCAAGCGTCTCGCTTCGGGACGCTGAGAGCGTGGTTAATTTTGGGAGTTGAAGGATCTGAACTTCTTCACGCCCGAGGAACCGGCGTTGCAGGCGGGACGCCCGCGTTCCGGCCAACGAGATCATTATGAAATCCATACTTGTCTTTCTAATCGCGGTTTACGGTTCACTTTTCACCATCCACGCCCAAACCCGAGACTACACGAAATGGGTCAACCCGTTCATCGGCACCGGCGGGCATGGGCATACGTTTCCCGGTGCGACGATGCCGTTCGGAATGGTCCAACTCTCGCCCGACACACGCATCGACAACTGGGACGGCTCCAGCGGTTATCACTACTCCGACGACACGATCTACGGCTTTTCGCACACTCACCTCTCGGGAACGGGCATTCCGGATTATTGCGATATTTTGTTTATGCCGACAGTTGGAAGCAGCCTTCGTCCCTTGGGATCGGCGATTCACGACACATATGCGTCATCTTTTCAACACAAGAATGAAAAGGCAGAACCGGGTTATTACTCCGTTTTGCTCGATGATGATGCGATTCTGGCAGAATTGACTGCAACTAAGCGAGTGGGATTACATCGGTACACTTTTCCCGAATCTAAGGAAGGAAAAATTGTTCTGGAC
>CAYSMU010000538.1:0-2399 GCA_964432145.1 uncultured Chloracidobacterium sp. | reverse complement strand
GCCGACAGGCAACTACGGAAAGTGTACGCTCAAATCGGACGGTAAGGACACGACGACGGGGCATTGGGAAATGGCCGGGATCATCCTCAAACAGGGTTTTCCCAAGTTTCCCGAGGGATTCCCGCCGCGAATAATAAATGAGTTCATCGAAAAGGCAGGCGTTCCCGGAGTGCTCGGCAATATCCCGGCCAGCGGTACCGAGATAATTAAGGACCTTGGCGAGGAACATATTCGAACGGGCAAGCCGATCGTTTACACGTCGGCTGACAGCGTATTCCAGATCGCTGCACACGAAGAGATAATCCCAATAGACCGCCTCTATGAGATCTGCGAGATCGCCAGGAATATCCTTCACGGGGACGACGAGGTCGCTCGCGTGATCGCACGGCCGTTTTTGGGCACTAACGCCGCGGATTTCAAGAGAACCGAGAACCGACACGATTACGCCGTTCCCCCGCCGCCGGGCAACCTCCTGCCTAAGCTGAAGGACGCGGGGTTGGATGTGGTCTGTATTGGCAAGATCGCGTCGATCTACGACAACATCGGCGTGACCGAGGATCTTACGGCGAAGAACAACGATCAGATAATCGACGTGACGATCGATGCACTTAACACCGACTCTCGGGGATTGATATTTAGCAACCTTGTCGATTTTGACATGCTTTACGGCCATCGACGCGATGTCGAGGGCTATGCACGGGCACTCGAGCATTTTGATTCCCGATTGCCCGAGATATTCAAAGCGATGAAAGATGGGGATCTGCTCGTTCTGACCGCCGATCACGGCAATGACCCGTCGATGCCAGGCTCGGACCATACACGAGAATATGTACCTCTGCTCGCCTGCGGCAGCTCCGCGGCAAAAGGCGTGAACCTCGGCATCCGGCAATCCCTCTCGGACATCGGCCAGACGGTCGCGGAGAATTTCGGTTTACGGATCGCGGATGGAGTTAGTTTTCTCGATGAGATCGCCGCTTAGATCAAAAGGCCGGGCCAGTTTTCTCACCAAGCCCGGCCCTGAAACTATTTAATGGTCCAATGAGGTCACTCGGTGAACTCTAACTCAAGGTCGTCCTCACAGAAATCGAATTTTACCGGCTTCGACTCCGACTTGTCGGCATAAACCGCCTTCACCCATTGCTTGCAGGGGTCGGTATCCGTGGTCTTGCTCCAAACCAGCTCTGCCATCTTGCCCGGCGAAATTCCCGCTCCGATGTCAAAGAAACCCCATTTTTTGCCGTCGATCGAAACGAGCAGTTTCTTGATCGTGCTGTCGGTCCTGTTAATGACCTTGAACGAGAACTCGCTGTCCTGTGCATTACTGACCGAAAAACTCATCAGAACGAATGCGAGGCTCAGCAGCCCCATGCCAAAATATTTACGTTGAAATTTCATTTGCTATCTCCCCTTTTTATTCAAACTGTAGAAATGGAAACGTGACGTGAGGGAAAGTCTAGCGGGTGGTTTAGCATTTGGCAATTGAGAAAACTGCTATTATCATTAGCAAGCAATCCTTTCAAAAATCAGGGGTGGCCTTCGTTTTCGCTGCCGACTATTCGCTGGAGAAATACGGACCGTTGTCCGCTTACGAGAAAAAAATATGAGCAGATCACTCCGCCTGGACGCCGTAGTACTCATTTCATTGTTGGTCCCGATCTTTGGCATTAGCCAAACGACGGATAGCCTGGCGGCATTTAACGATTCGCAATCGCGGCTGCGGGGCGTGATCGAGAAGCTCGACGAAGATATTGGCATCCTCAACAGGTTTTATACCGCTCAGACGTCGCCAAATCGGATCGCCCGATTCAAGGCTCTGTACGAAGAGAAAATTCAGTTGATAAATAACTTGAACTTTGAAGGGCTAAACCATGACGAACAAATAGATTACGTGCTTCTACGAAATCATCTTGAGCGTGAGTTGAAGGAGCTTTCGAGGCTCGAGGCACAAATCACCGAAATGTCGTCTCTCATGCCCTTTGCCCGGACGATCAGCGATCTCGAGGATACGCGGCGAAAGCTGGATTTCGCCGATCCGGCGAAGTCGGCAGCTTTGTTAAATGAGCTTGCAAAACAGATCGTGGCCACCCAGAAGACCTTCGAAGCGGCCAACGCCGCAAAGCCGAAGCGCACGGTTGCGAACCGTGCCGCGCGTACCGTCGACGGCCTTAGGCGGACATTACGCGGCTGGTACACATTTTACAACGCGTACGATCCGACATTCACATGGTGGTGCGAATCGCCCTACAAAGCGGTAGACGACGCTCTCGGCAAATACTCGACATTCATTACCGAAAAGCTCGTCGGCATTCGTGCCGACGACCGTACAACGATCATCGGTGACCCGATCGGCCGCGAGGCGCTCATCGAAGAACTCAAATTCGAAATGATCCCGTACACGC
>CAYSMU010000537.1:0-2412 GCA_964432145.1 uncultured Chloracidobacterium sp. | reverse complement strand
CGAACTGCTTGCCGCATCCGACGTATGCGTGCTGACCTCGTCTGCCGAGGGATTCTCAAATTCCATTCTCGAGTACATGGCTGCCGGCAAACCGGTCGTCGCCACGAACGTAGGCGGCGCCGCCGAGGCGATCGTCACGGGCGAGTCAGGATATCTGGTACCGTCGGACGGTGACCCTGCCCTTGCAAAACACTTGCTCGAACTGATCGCCGACAGCGAAACGTCGGCGGCGTTTGGTCAAAAAGGCAGACAGATCGTAAACGAGCGATTTTCGGCAGAGCGGCAGTTGGCTGATACACTCGCACTCTATCAAAGTTTGTTTTCGACAGGTTGAGCATGGCAATGCACGTCGTACAACTCGGCCCGTATCCGCCGCCCGAGGGCGGTGTCAGTCGAAATATGCTCGCGATCCGCGACGAACTCGAGCGCAGGGGCGACCAATGCTCGATCATCGCGACTACGAAAAGCAGCCGCATCGATGACGCTCCAAACGTTTACCATCCTGGCGGGCCTATCGGCATGATCAGGCTGCTGGCGTCGATGCGATTCGACATCCTGCATCTGCACGTCGGCGGCGACATAAATTCGCGGGTAATGGCCCTTGCCGCCGCGGCGACGTACTTTGGCCGCGGAAAATGCGTCCTGACCGTTCACTCAGGGCAGTTTCCGCTGACGGATCAGTCCCGGAATGCTCGGCCGGGGTCGATCCGCGGCCGTATCTTCAATAAATTTTCAAAGATCATTGCGGTCAGCGATGCTATCGCCGATGTCTTTCGCCGCTATGGCGTAACGGACGAACGGATCTCCGTGATCGTCCCATTCGAGCCGAAACTGCCCGATCCCGAGGTGACGGTGCCGTCCTCATTGAACGACTTTGTCAATGGCCACTCGCCGCTGCTCCTGTCGGTCGGCGGCCTCGAACCCGATTACGATCCGACGTTTCAGATCGAGGCGTTCGGTGATGTCCTCGCCGAATTTCCGGGAGCCGGATTAATGATGATCGGCGACGGCTCGATGCGGCATCTCGTCGAGGCCTCGATCGAAAAGAGCGGCTGCAAGGACCGCATCTTCCTTGGCGGCAACGTCAGCCACGATATCGTACTTCATCTCATCAACTCCGCCGACGTAATGCTCCGAACGACCCGTTTCGACGGTGATGCGATATCGGTCAGGGAAGCTCTTCTCCTCGGAACACCGGTGATAGCAACGGACAACAGCGTTCGGCCCGATGGTGTTCGTTTGATAGCGATCGGAGACCGCCGGGGCTTGATCCGAGAGCTGATCGAGATCGTCAACGGCGACACGAAGACCCGCAGACCGCCGGAAGCCGACAACGTGAATATCCGCGAGATCGTGGATCTCTATCAAAAACTGCTTTGAAAGATCGTATTGGTTGCCTGCCATTCGGGTTTCACCTAATTCCGCCTGAATTCCATGACACGAATCGACCCATAAAACCGTAACGCGGGCATCGCGTTGAGTATCTTTCCGTCCAGTCGATAGGCCAAGTGTAAAAGTCTCGACGAAGGGACTAGCGTTTCGATCAGATTGACGAAAGGCAGTGAGAAAGCCCGACTTTCGTAACCCGAGAACGGAAGTGCAAATTCCTCGAGTTCATTGTCGGTCAATGGACGTTCGAAGGGCGATACATTTGCCGATCGATACGGGATCAGATCTCGGATGAACCAGACAAGTTTCGAGTTCCTGACCGGTTCGAGAAAGATCGCGCGTCCGCCCTTCTTAAGTACGCGAAAGACCTCTTTCGACGCCAATCGCAGGTCCAGATGATGGAGTATTGCCATGCCGAATACGACGTCGATCGATTGATCGGGCACGGGAATATCGTGAGCGGATGCAACAAGAAACTTATAGTCGCCATGACCATGCAGCTTCATTCGCTGTTCGGCCAGATCGACCAAGTCGTGAGAGATGTCGATACCGATCGGTTTGCCGCCGTGGCTGGCGATCAAGACACTGTTTTCGCCGCTCCCGCACCCGTAATCGAGTACGGAGCAGCCTTTCACGTCGCCCAAAAGGCTATATGCATACTCAAGTGGAAAGGGGGTATTACGTTCCGGTGTCAAGTATCTTTCGATGACCGCGTCCCGAATGACCAGGTCGTCAAAACTCTTTTTCTCTGCCTCGCTCGCGCTTCTTTCGATCTCAACCAGCTCCCAACGTCGGATCCTCTCCTGGTCCAATGTCAGAGTGTCCATTTTCTTACCTCGCGTTTATCCGGTTTCTTATCTCCTCCGGTATACGCTGAAAATCGCATCCAATGTCTTTGAATTTGCTCGATCCGCTCAAACGGAGATCATTGTCAGCTAAATTTATAAACCCCACACTGTCATAGCCCGGGACGAGCAGATTACCTGTGGGAAACGACATGTCCGACGGAAGGACACTGCGATT
>CAYSMU010000536.1:0-2413 GCA_964432145.1 uncultured Chloracidobacterium sp. | reverse complement strand
GCTTGTCATTGACGGTGAACGATTTGACCTTTCGTCTGCTCAATATCCGGGAACGGTCCATCCCGAGGGTTACATGCATCTCGCGGCCTTCACACTCGACCCGTTTCCCCGATGGACATATGATGTCGGCGGGCTTCAGGTCCAAAGGTCGCTCTTTATGGCCGCCGGCGAAAATACGACGGTCATACTCTGGTCGATCTCTGGCAAGACAAAGAAAAGGACCGTCTCTCTGGAGGTCAGGCCTCTCGTCGCGTTTCGCGACCATCACCATCTGCGGCAGGCCGATGCCGACTTCAACGAGGAATATGAGGCAGGCGACGAGATTGTTTCGATCCGGCCCCACGCCGATATGCCGCCGCTCTATCTGGCTCACAATGCTCTCGCGATCGAGCATACGGGGCATTGGTATCGAAACTTTGAGTACGCTATCGAGCGCGAACGCGGCTTCGACGATCACGAGGATCTCTTTCAGCCATTCAGCCTTTCCTTCGACCTTAAGGATGAGGCCGTAATCATCGCCTCGACCGAACCGGGGACGGCAGCGAAGGCCGGGGACATAAAGCAGGCCGAGATCAAACGGCGGGCCGATCTCGTGGTGCGGTCCGAGGCCGACGACGAATCGCTGTGGCCGCTGGTTCTTGCCGCGGACCAGTTCATCGTCGATCGCGGCGAAGGCAAGACCGTGATCGCCGGTTATCACTGGTTCTCTGACTGGGGCCGCGACACGATGATCGCCCTCCCGGGCCTGACCCTTGCGACCGGGCGGCCCGAGATAGCGAAAAGCATCATCGGAGAATTTGCAAAGCACATCTCCGAGGGAATGATCCCAAACCGGTTCCCGGACGCGGGCGAAATTCCCGAGTACAACACCGTCGATGCCACGCTTTGGTATTTCGAGGCGGTCCGTGCCTATGTTGAGGTGACCGCGGATCTCGACTTTGTCCGCGGTGAACTCTACAAAAAGCTCGTCGACGTCATCGATTGGCACATCCGCGGCACGCGATACGGCATTCATCTGGATACCGATGGGCTGCTCCACGCGGGGGAAGAGGGCGTGCAACTGACCTGGATGGACGCGAAGATCGGCGACTGGGTCGTGACGCCGCGCACCGGAAAACCGGTGGAGATCCAGGCCCTGTGGTACAACGCTCTCTGCATCATGGCTGACTTCGCCGTCCGATTTGGGGACGCAAAGGGCAAAAAGCTCTATACGACGATGGCGGCGGCGGCAAGAGCGAGCTTCGGCCCGGCCTTTTGGAATTCCGCCGACGAATGCCTCTTCGACGTTATCGACGGCGACCGGAAGGACGCCTCGATCAGGCCCAATCAGATCTTCGCGGTCAGTCTCCATCATTCGATGCTCGAACACGAGCGTGCCCGCAAGGTCGTCGATAAGGTCGAGGCCGAGCTGCTGACGCCCGTCGGGTTACGATCCCTTTCCCCGTCAGACACGAGTTACATTCCCGTCTATATCGGCTCACCGATGGAACGCGATGCGGCCTATCACCAGGGCACCGTTTGGAGTTGGCTCATCGGGCCCTTTGTCGAGGCTTACCGCAAAACGCATTCAAAAGACGCCAAGGCCGAACGCCAAATCGCTGCGATACTCGCCGGGCTTCGCTCGCATCTGACCGACGCAATGGTCGGCCAGGTGTCGGAGATCTTCGATGCGGAACCGCCGCACCGGCCCCGCGGCTGTGCCGCCCAGGCATGGAGCGTCGCCGAACTTCTGCGCGTTCAGGCCGGACAGACGGCAGCGATATCGCACGATCGGGAATAATTTGCCGCGTTGGATCGCTTTAGTTCTTGAAACGGGAGCGAAACGATCATGCAAACCAGTAATGAACCCAAAACCTCAAGAGATCGGAACCTGCGGCGAGCAGAGCGCCACGCGGTCATTCTCGCCGGTGGCGACGGAACGCGGCTGCGGCCGCTCACGAGAGCTATCGCCGGCGAAGAATGCCCGAAGCAGTTCTGCCCGATCTTAGGCGATGAAACATTGCTGGACAGGACGCGAAAGCGAACGGCACTCCTGATCGCCCGGGAAAACACTCATTTCAGCCTCACGCGAAAGCACGAAAGCTTTTATGAGCGGCCGCTCTGGAATGTGCCTGCCGGTCAGATGATCGTCCAGCCGGAGAACAAGGGGACCGCACCTGCGATACTTTACTCTCTGGTTCGGCTCGCGGCACTCGACCCGGACGCAGCGGTCGCCTTTTTCCCGTCGGACCACTACTTCTCTGACGACGCGTCGTTCATGCAGCATGTCGATTCGGCGTTCCATTCCGTCGAGATGAGTCCTGAGTCGGTCGTCCTGCTGGGTATCGAACCTGAACAGGCGGAAACCGCCTATGGTTGGATCGAGCCGGCCCAGTCGCTGTTTGGCGATCTGGCAAAGGCCGTAAGCCGGGTC
>CAYSMU010000535.1:0-2420 GCA_964432145.1 uncultured Chloracidobacterium sp. | reverse complement strand
CGATCTGCGTGGGCCAGTGCGCCTCGATGGGTGCATTGCTGCTGTGTGCGGGAGCTGCGGGCAAACGCTTTTCGCTGCCGAACGCACGCGTCCTTATTCACCAGCCGTCGGGTGGTGCGTCGGGACAGGCGACGGACGTTCGCCTGATGGCGGAGGAGATCATACGAATGCGTACGCTGACCTCGACCATCATATCGAGGCACACCGGACAGTCGTTTGACCAGGTCGAGAAAGACGTCGAACGCGACCGCATCCTCACCCCGCTGCAGGCGAAAGAATACGGGTTGATCGATGAGGTCATTGAACACAGAGAGAAATAGTTGCCAGTTGCTAGTTGCCGGTTGTCAGTATGGCAGGGAATTCGTATCGCGATCTTATCGTTTGGCAAAAGGCGATGATGTTGGTTACAGATATTTATAAACTGTCAGAGAACTTTCCAAAAGTTGAGACGTTTGGCTTATGTAGTCAGTTGAGGCGAGCCACCGTGTCGGTGCCGTCAAACATTGCGGAAGGTCAAGGTCGTGATTCTGCTAAAGAGTTTCTTCATCATCTTTCAATTGCGTACGGATCATTGATGGAAGCAGAAACTCAAATACAGATCGCATTAAACCTTTCGTACATTGAAAAACGCGATGCCGGGAAAATACTGGCACAATGTGATGAGGTCGGTCGATTGCTGAATGGTTTACTTCGTTCGCTGCGAAGGCCAACCGGCAACTGAATACCGACAACCGACAACTGTTTATGTCCCAATTTCGTCGTCCAGAGGAACTCCTTACCTGTTCGTTTTGCGGTAAATCGCAGAACGACGTGCGTAAGCTCATCGCCGGCCCGGGCGTGTACATCTGCAATGAGTGCATTGATATCTGCAACGAGATCATCAATGACGACGCCGATACGGCGACGAGTGCGGTCCGCACAAACCTGCCAAAGCCGCACGAGATCAAGGGCTTTCTCGACGAGTACGTTATTGGCCAGGAGGAATCAAAAAAGCGGCTTTCTGTCGCCGTATATCAGCATTACAAGCGCCTCGAACTCGCCAAACGCCGCGGTGACGTCGAGATCCAAAAATCGAATATTCTCCTTATCGGGCCGACCGGCACGGGTAAGACCTTGCTCGCGCAGACCCTTGCCCGTCAACTGAGCGTACCTTTTTGTATCGTCGATGCTACGAGCCTGACCGAGGCGGGTTATGTCGGCGAAGATGTCGAGAATATTCTGCTTCGCCTCGTCCAGGCAGCCGGCGGCGATCTCGAAAAGGCACAACAGGGAATCATCTACATCGACGAGATCGACAAGATCTGCCGCAAGGACGATAATCCGTCGATCACGCGAGATGTCTCGGGCGAAGGCGTCCAGCAGGCATTATTGAAGATCCTTGAAGGTACGGTCGCAAACATCCCGACCGGCGGCGGTCGAAAGCATCCGCAGCAGGACTTTCAGCAGTTGGACACGACCAACATCCTGTTCATCTGCGGCGGAGCATTCATCGGCCTCGAGAAAGTGGTCGAGAAGCGATTTCGAAATAAATCGCTTGGTTTCCAGGCCGAGGTCAAGACCAACAAACAGCGTCACATCGATTCGATCAACAGGCTTGAGCCCGAGGATCTGATCCACTATGGATTGATCCCCGAGTTCGTCGGCAGGCTGCCGGTGATCGGCACGCTTCGCGAGCTGGACGAATCGGCGCTTCTGACGATCCTCACCGAGCCGAAGAACGCCCTTATCAAGCAGTACCAGAAAAAGTTCGAGTTCGACAATATTAGTCTCAAGTTTACCGACGCCGCTCTTCAGGCTATTGCCCACGAAGCTCATAAACGCAAGGTCGGTGCCCGAGGCCTGATGATGATACTCGAAGAGATACTTCTCGATTCCAGGTACCATCTTCCATCCGAAAAGACCGTCACCGAGATCATCGTGACCAAAGAAATGATCGAGCGAAAGGCTCCCGTTTTTGAGATCGTCAGCAGAGCCGACGAAGCCGCATAGGCATGTCGCCGGCCGCCGTTGCTAACCATCCGTGACACATATTATTGGCGATCCCGCCGGATCATGCCTTCCGTCCGAGCCTGCCCGCAATTGTTTAGCTCCACTAATACCTTCTGATCTCTTGTTTTAATATTTGGCGCATGCTGATATATTGAGACACGTAAATTAAGGGTAGAAAAAATGCGGTCAAGATCGGGCTCCCCATTCCTGGACCACTCGTTAGCTGTCATATCGCCTATGGTTGTCGGCGTCTTTATGGCACTCTCGTGGCCGCTCTTCGTTGACAATCCCGTTGCCATTTATCTCCTCGCGGTTGTTCTAAGTGCCTGGGTCGGAGGTTTGTATCCCGGCCTTATTTCGCTCGTTCTATCGCTGATGATCAGAGAGAATATCAAGCTAAGGACCGTACTTGATCCCGATCTGGGAAATGT
>CAYSMU010000534.1:0-2429 GCA_964432145.1 uncultured Chloracidobacterium sp. | reverse complement strand
GATGGAACTGGCGATGGCAGTCCGGTCTTGCTTCCGGCCTTCGATTGATAACATTCGATCCTCGCGGAATTGGGAGATCCTCGGCCTCGAATTTGTCCGGTATTTCTCTCGGGGTCTTTGCCGAAGATGTCACTCGCATCCTTGACGAACTTGGGATCGAGTCGGCAAATATTCTCGGGGCGAGCTTTGGCGGATTCGTTGCCATGGAGCTTGCGTTGCGATTTCCGTCGAGGGTAAATCGGCTAATACTTGCTTGTACGTCTGCCGGCGGTACCGGCCACGTAAGCCCTGACATCGAGATATTGAGATCGTTTACGCGGCAGCCCAGCGTTCCTTTGGGAGAGCAGGTCAGGATGTTCTTCCGGCCCGCGTTCTCGGAGAGGTTTCACATCGAGCATCCGGATATTGTTGAGACGGTCTGCAGAGCAAGGGAAGATAACGACGTCGCTGAAGAAACGTATCAGGCACAGTTGAATGCTGCATTCTCGTTCGACGTCGTGGATCAACTCGCGTCGATCCATAACGAGACACTCGTTATTACGGGAAACGATGACAAACTTGTGCCGATGCAGAATTCGGTCAATTTGGCCGAGAAATTGCCCAACGCGAGACTTGAGGTCATGGCTCATGGCAGCCACATGTTCTTTATCGAAGATGCAGCCGAATTCAACCGGATAGTATCCGATTTCGTTCTCGGCTAGCGGAAGATCGTTGATTGTATGAGAGATGCACGAATAATAGGCACGGGTGTATATGTTCCGGCAAAGGTCCTGACCAATGCAGATCTAAGCCGTAACCTGGGCACGGACATTGATGAGTTCGTCACTAACATTGCCGGCATCTCGGAGCGCCATATCGCCGCCGACGGCGAGAGCAGCGCCGACCTTGCGACTGAGGCCGCCCGGACGGCGCTGGCTGACGCCGGTATAGAACCAGGCGATATAGATTTGATCCTGCTCGCGACCGATACGCCGGAATATATTTCGCCAGCAACCTCTGTGATCGTACAGGAGCGCATCGGTGCCAGTAATGCGGGAACCTTCGATATTAACTGCGCTTGCGCCGGATTTGTAACGACGCTTGATGCAGCGTTCAAATACGTGATAGCGGACGCGAGTTACAAACGTGTTCTCGTGATCGGATGTTACGCTATGAGCAAATTCATCGACTGGACGGATAAGAAGACGTCCACGCTATTTGCCGACGGGGCCGGAGCGTTCGTCCTTGAGGCGGTAGAGAACGAGCAGCATTTTCTCGCGTCCAAACTCGTCGCGGATGGGAGCTATCACGACTTTATGGGCATCTTTGCCGGCGGGACGAAGACACCGATAGACCAATACATTCTCGCCGAAAATAATCTGAATAAGCTGCGTTTCGTTCAAAAATATCCGCCCGAGGTAAATATCATCGGCTGGCCGAAGATCGTCAACGAGGTGCTTCTCAAGGCAGGAATAGCCAAGGAGTCCGTCGATCTTTTCCTTTGGACGCAAGTAAATCTTTCGACTATCAAGGTCGTCATGGACGAGATGCAGATCCCGTGGGAAAAAACGCATACGATAATGGGAAAGTGGGGCTATACCGGTTCGGCGTGCATACCGATGGTCTTTCATGACGCTCTCGCTGCCGGCAAGATAAAGCGGGGTGATACGATCGTCCTGTGTGCATCGGGCGGCGGACTTAATATGGCGTGCCTGGCGATGAAGTACTAGTGTTCTCGGATGCAATATCGCAATATTTACAGTCTTTTTCGCGAACAAACGGCCAAGTATGCCGATCGCCCCGCGTTTTTCAAGCGCGAAGCGGATGGCTGGAAACCTGTTTCCTGGCGTAAGTTTGAGGAGGACGTTCATGATCTCGCGTGCGCTTTCGCCGCGAATGGGCTTTCGAAAGGCGCCGGCGTTGCGATCCTCGCGGGTAACATTCCCGAATGGGCGATTTGCGATATCGCGGCGATCGCGGCCGGCGGAGTGGGAGTCGGTATCTATCCGACAAGTTCTCCGGAACAGGCAGAGTTCATAGTTCGTCATTCTGACGCCGAATACGTAATTACCGACACAACGGCACAACTCGACAAACTCGGGCATGGCGACTTTCCAAAGGTCAGGAAAATGCTTTGTATCGAAGACGGGTCGTTCGAGGCGTTTGTTGCGGCAGGGCGAGAAAGAAGAGTCGAGGGCCTGAACGAGATCAAAGAACAAGCACTTTCGGCGGATCCGGAAGAGTCGGCGATCTTGGTATATACATCGGGTACGACCGGCGAGCCGAAGGGTGCGATGCTCTCGCACCGCTACATACTCAACAGCGTAGAGTCGCTGCGGCAGTCGGTTCCGATCTTCGAAACGGACGTCGCGCTTTCGTATCTCCCGGGCTGTCACGTGGCGGAGCGGATCTCGGGCATCTATAATCGGCTCTACAACGGCGCCACGGCC
>CAYSMU010000533.1:1596-2433 GCA_964432145.1 uncultured Chloracidobacterium sp. | reverse complement strand
AGATCCGTCCCAGCCGGTCCAGCTATCTCGACAAATTCTCCTACATCGGTGCCGGTGTTGTCGTAGTGGATCTCGTTAATGAAGATGGTCGAGGTCGGATTCGGAAAATGTGGATCCGCTACCAATGCGTTCGATCGGTTCACACCAAGGAATGTTCTGACTGAATCGATCAGCGAGAAGTTCGCGGCGCTGGCCGCCGCACCTGCAAAACCCAGCGACAACATACCGATGACCGCGACCAACGCGATCCGGCTAACACGACGACGAGACGATTTTTGGTTCCTGAACATAATAGACACCTCTAATTTCCTCAAATCCAACAAATAAGGCAATACGCACAAAACCCGTGCAAGCTGACCGCTCAAAACGAATTGTCACGCCAAAACTAAAAAACTGGTCTGTTAAACCGAATTATATTCCCTATTTCGCGAATATCAAAGCGATTTCAACCGCTTTCGTAACATAAACGTATCAAAGGACTTGGATCGGTAATGCGGCTCGGCAAATAAAGAAAAGGCGGCCAACGGGACCGCCTTTAGCCTCTGGCCGATCAAAAGAACGATCACTCCTGAGCCGTGAAATTTACTTCCGCAAGGTCGCTGCCGGGCACGACGCGTCTCGGAGCAAAACGGTATCGGCGTGAACTTACCGCGAGCGTATACTCACCGCCGGCCGCCACGCCGTCAAACCGATAGTAGCCGAACGTCCCGGTGGTAACCGTACGGCTCTGGCCCGCGGCGTCGGTTATCATGACCGTCGCGTTTCGCAACCCCGCTCCCTCGGCGGTCACGACCCTGCCGCTGATCGAAACGGCGGCCGCATTCGGCCCCGAGATCG
>CAYSMU010000533.1:0-1586 GCA_964432145.1 uncultured Chloracidobacterium sp. | reverse complement strand
GAACCTGCTGCGGACCTCACCGGCTGAGACCTCGCATTACTGTCCGAGACGACAAGGTCCTCGATCGTCACTGCGGTCTCGCCAGTCGGTGCCTTTGTCACGACGTCGAACGAGACATTGACCAGTAGGCTCGCGTCGCGGCTACTTCGCCCGAACGGCGAATTTGCATCGACCAGCACTCGGATAACGCCCGGCTCTTCCGTATTGGCCGTCAGCGTTAAGCCATCTGCTGTACCAGCCAGTTCGACGGAGGGATCGCCTAGACGGGTGTGATCGTAGCGGACAGTAAAGCTGATCGCCGCCTCATCTCCCGCCGCACGCATCTCGACCGGCAACACCACGCGGCTGCCGGTTGAACCGTAGACTTTACCAGCCTTGAGTTCGCGAACAGCATTCGCCAACTCGGTCACCGGCGGCGGCATCGGGGCTGCGATCGCCTGGCCCGGGCCACCGGCTGACACTGGACCATCGAGTCCAGTCGCGTATCTGCGGGTCTGGATAACGTCGGTCGCGTCGAGCACGCCATTGCCTTTCGTGCTGCTCGGGGCAGTGTCGGCCCTTTGGAACTCGTTGTGTGTCACCACCGGGGTATCGAGCCCGGTCACGAAACGACGCAGCTGCACCACGTCGCTGGAATCGACCAGCCCGCTTCCCGCATTCCTCGCCGCCACATCTCCCTCGATACCATGTGCAAAGACCACCAGGCCGCTAACGTAGGTCGTCAGCAGCGGGTTGTTCGCAGCATCGAGCGTCAACGGCGGAGTCGGGGTTGAGACGAACGTCAACGGAGTCGACGGAACTGTTGCCGTCGCCACCGTCTGGAAATTGATCTTGGCGACCTCTTTAGGACCTGCCGCCTCAGGGCCCTCGAGCGGTGTGCCGTCAGGTCTGGTGAACGCCCCACCGGCGGGCACGACGGTCACACCAACTCTGCCGAATACACTCGTGTCGAGCGTCAGTGTACAGCCCGGTGCATTTGCTCCGCACACGGCGGTCGGCGGCTGCGAGAACGGATTGATATCGTAGCTGAAGCTAAATGCCACACTCGACTCATTGTCCTGGCTGTTGAGGACCACCGGCATCGAACCTGCCGCCCCCGGAACAACGTATTGGTTTACCATGGTAAGAGTTCGCGGAACGTCCGCCGCCGAATTATACGCCGTGAAGTTAGCCCCGGCGACATTATTCGTGATCGCGGTGTACGTTCGGCTGATCGGATCGTAGATCTTACCAAGGCCGCTCGGCGCCACCGTGCAATTGCCCGTATAGGCACCGGCAAAAGCGTAATTGCCGGCCGCATCGGTAGTAGTCGTCTGCGATGCACAGCCGGAAAGCGTGATCGTCACTCCCGAGAGCGGCGTCATCGCAGGAGCCTGGACCACAGTGCCGCTGATCTGCAGATGAACCGTGTGGCTCGCCGTCGCCGACGTCGAAGTATTGAAGTTCGCGTCTCCGTTATATGTAGCCGAGATCGTCTTCACACCGATCGTCGTCGGTGTCAGCTGACAGCCGCCCGCAGCGACAGATGCGGTACATGTGCCGCCGCCCGTGCCGCCGTTGACCGTAACGGTCCCCGTCGGCGTTCC
>CAYSMU010000532.1:0-2444 GCA_964432145.1 uncultured Chloracidobacterium sp. | reverse complement strand
GCATAACGATCATGCTGCCGCTGGTTTTCCTGATGTCGCTGACCAACGGCTTTTCGGCTAAGTATCCTTTCCTCAAGGTTTACGACGGGACGCCGTATCTTAGCTCGACGCTGCTCATTTGGGAACTTGTATATTTTGCTCAGTTTTTCGGACTTGAGTTTTTTTTCCGCGGCTTTTTGGTGCATAGTCTGAAACCGTCACTCGGGTACTATTCGATCTTCGCGATGACCGTGCCGTACACGATGATCCATTTTCAAAAGCCAATGGCGGAGACGTTCGCGGCGGTCTTCGCCGGCATTTTCCTCGGCTGGATCAGCTACCGCAACGGGACGATATGGCTCGGGCTGGTGCTTCATTGCTCGGTGGCATTCTCGATGGATATTTTGGCTCTATGGAACAAGGGGCTATTATTTTGACGGACGGAATTCCAACAGGATGGACAGGATAGGCAGGATTAGGAAGAAGGAGCGAAAATCCTGTTTATCCTGTACATCCTGTTAGAATTAGTCCTGAGCATTTATGACCAACGCTGTGGCAATCAACATCAGAGACGAAGATCTGTCGCCGGACGAGAGCAAGTTCGAGGCGACCTTGCGTCCGACGCGGTTGGCTGAGTACATCGGGCAGCCGAAGGTCAAAGAGAATCTGCGCGTCTTTATGAAGGCCGCGCTCAAGCGGCGTGAGGCTCTCGACCACATTCTGCTTACCGGCCCGCCGGGTGTCGGGAAGACGACGCTCTCGAATATTGTCGCTAACGAGATGGGAGCGAATCTCAAATCGACGTCGGGACCGGTGATCGAGAAGGCCGGCGATCTGGCCGCTATTTTGACCGGTCTCGAAGAAGGCGATGTGCTCTTTATCGACGAGATCCATCGGCTCAATCCGGCTATAGAGGAGATCCTCTATCCCGCGATGGAAGACTACAATCTCGACATCATGATCGGCCAGGGAACGGCGGCGAGATCGATAAAGCTTGAACTGCCGAAATTTACGCTGGTCGGTGCGACGACGCGTCCTGGTTTGATCACTGCTCCGCTGAGAGGAAGATTCGGCATTATTTTTCACCTCGATTTTTACGGCGTCGACGAACTTCAGACCATATGCAAACGTTCGGCCAGTATCCTTGATGTCGAGATCGATGAGAACGGATCTCACGAGATCGCCAAGCGCGGCCGCGGTACGCCGCGTATAGTGAATCGTCTTTTGCGACGCGTCCGCGATTTTGCTGAGGTCGATCACGAAGGACACATTACGGAACATGTCGCCTGCGACGCTCTTGACCGAATGGAGGTCGACAGTTACGGCCTCGACGAGATGGACGCGAAGTTACTCAAGACCATCATCGAAAAATTCGACGGCGGCCCGGTCGGTCTCGGAACGATCTCCGCCGCTATCCACGAGGAAAAAGATTCGATCGAAGAGATAATCGAGCCGTACCTGCTCCAGATCGGCTTCCTCAACCGTACGCCCCGTGGCCGTGTCGCCACCCGCCGTGCGTATCAGCATTTCGGTCTCGACGAATTGATGCGGGTTTCCAACGAGCCAACTTTATTCGGTTGAACCCATTGAGCATTTCCAGTTTTGAGTTTTCACTTTTTCGTTTATTCGAATGTGTTTCCGAACAAACTTAAAAGTGGAAAGTAAAAACTGAAAATGGCTTCCGCCCGATCGCAAAATGCAATAGAATCATACAAATATGGCTAAGGAGCTGGTGCTTTCACTCGACGGACAGCGATTCTCGGTCACCATCCGGAAGATCGACCGTGAAATGCTTTATGGCTCCGTCGAAATAGAGGCCTTTGATGAGAAAGGCAACCCCGCACAGCTTCTGGTCCTCGCTGCGGACGGCAAGACACTGCTCGACAAGGGTGGAACGGCTCTTGCAACTCTCGATGAGAAAGGAAATTCGATCGAGCGAAACACTTTGAAGGCGGTCGATCTAGAGGGCGGCGAACTGCCGCTCGTGGAATCTTCATTCTCGACCCAGAATGACCTCATCGTGGCCAGCGTTGACGATTATCTGGCTCAGCTCGTGAAATCGGTCTACGTTCTGGACGCTTTTGAAGACGGCAATATCGATTATCTGCTCGATCACCTGGCGTCCGGGGTGATCTACCGTTTTCCCTTCAGCTACCGCGGCGGAACAGAATACGACAACGCCTTCGTCATTGGCAACGGCCGCGATGCGTTCATGGTCATCGGAAAACAGGCTAAGTTTCAGTACTCGAAACTAAATCAGGCGGCGCGGCTGGATTCGATCGAGGAAGAGGAAATTTCGGGCGATGATCTGGATTTCGACTTGTTTTAGCCACAGAGAACACAGAGATTATGAGAATTGGATCGATACCCGAAGATCTACATATTTTCCAAATTCCTTATCTACGTGCCCTCTGTGTTCTCTGTGGCTAAGTCATTGTTATGGCGATCAATATTAGTAATACGAA
>CAYSMU010000531.1:0-2449 GCA_964432145.1 uncultured Chloracidobacterium sp. | reverse complement strand
ATCGTATTCAAACCGCACTCCCGAGACTTGAGGAAAGCGTCCGGGCTCGTTGTCTTCGCCGGGCCCGCTGCGTGCGACGCCGTGTTCGAAGATACGGCGAAGCAGTGCTCCGGTGACCTCGACCTTTACGATCGGGTTGTTAAAGGGAAGTATCGAGAGTACGTCGCGTTTGGTCAGCGGGCCCGGGCTGTACGTCAGATCGGCTCGTATCGAGCCGCCGTTGACGAAACCGATATCGGCCGAGACGGCATTGCGGTACGAATCGGCGATGAAGTTGCCGATATTCGTTTCCTTCTGCCGGTTCGATACCGACAGGGCGTCGAGCTCCACTGACGTCGCTCCGACCGGTGCCGCAAGCTGTTCGAGCAGGCCGCGGTATTTCTCAATGACCGGTGCGAATTCCGGAGCGTCCTCGATCTTGTCCGTGATGGGCACGATCTCCCAGTCAAAGCTCTCGAGCCTTTTGGTCTTTGCGTTGAAATGCAGGTTGAAGCGGCCCATCTCGCGTGCATCTGCCGTCATCTTGAATATCGGTGTGCCGTTGGCCGACGACTGCAGCAGTGAGTGTTCGTGGCCGCCGAGGATCAGGTCAAAGTCCGCACACGCGGCGAGCTTCTTGTCCTGAGCCATAAAGAGATGCGTCAGGCCGATGACGGCGTTCACCTTTTTTCGCAGCCGCATTTCGCGAACGAGCCGTTTCGCCGTCGTGCAATAGTCGGTCACAGCAAGGCTCGCTTCCATCGATGAGGTTTCCTTGGTCTCGGGAAGCATCAGGCCGATGATGCCGATCTTTACGCTGCCGATCTCACGCACCACATACGGCGGCGTGTCGGCGAATATCTTCTTCGTCTTGGTGTCGATAACGTTGGCACCGAGCCAGGTGAATTTCGATTCCTTGATCCTCGCCAGCAGATCGGCGGTCTTGATATCGAATTCGTGATTGCCAAACACCGCGTAATCCAGCCCGAGTGCGTTCCATGCGTCGATCATCTGAGCGCCTTTGTAAGTGCGCGTCTCGACCGACGGCGAAAGCGTATCGCCGCCGAGCGTAAAGATCGTATTAGGATTGTCGGCAAGCGCCTTTTTCTTCAGCGTCATCAAGCGAGCGAGCCCGCCGCGTTTACCGCCCTCGACCGGCGTGAACTGGTAAACGTCGTTGACGTGGAGGATCGTGACGCGAATGCTCTGACCGGAGCCTGAGACCGAGAAAATAGCGATTGAGAGTAGAAGCAGTGTAGTTTTCATCAAAATGGAATGTATTCGATCACGTTGATCAACTGATTCGGGTCGAGGTGATTTCGCAATGATCTCAAGGTCATCGATGCATCGCCCGATCGGAGCGTTGAAGCGGTGCGAGTAGATCACGCCACCAAAATGTTTGCCAGTTCGATTGCGTTTGTGTGCTTCGGTCAGCAGATCGTCATCAAAAGTGTAAAGGGCGCATCCGCGTTCAGTCGCCCGATCCAAAAGCTGGGTGTCCCGAAAACGTCGTGCGCCATCCTCCTGAGCGGTGATTACGTCCACACCGCGACGACGAAGGCCGTGCGAGATCGCGGATGGAATATGAACATCAAAATAGACGCCAATAGGCATCAGATAACGCCCTTTTTCTTTAGTATTGGCCTGATAGAGTTAGCTTGAGTCTCTTTGCGTATCTTTTCAACGTTTCGCGTTCGCCGAGATATATCCACTTCAAAATAATCAGGATCATCCCAGTAGCAAGCGAGTGCGGAATGTATCTGAGCAAGCGAAAGGTAGGGATATTGAAAATGCAGTTCCTCAGGGCTCCACCCGTAGGCTTTTACATCCATGACTATTTCAACAACTTTAGTCGTCGTTCCCTTGATCATCGGGACACCATCTTTATTGAGAATGATATGTCGGTGTAAGGTCGCAACGGTCATCATAGTAGCCATATATTATACCACCGGTTTGAGCCGGGTTCGTCGAACATTATTGCACCTTCAGATGCGTCCGTGCCTCCCACAGTTCGGGGAAGAATTTCTTGGTCAGCGTCGTCATCAGATAGCCGACACCTTCCGAACCGCCGGTGCCGCGTTTCATCCCCAGCATTCGCTCGACCATCAGGACGTGATGATATCGCCAGAGCGAGATATTCTCGTCGTGCTCGATCAGCAAGTCCTGCATTATGAAAAGGTTGGCATACTTCTCAGGATGCGTAAGGATCTCGACCGTAGCGGCAACGCGTTCCTCGAGGGTGCCGACAGCAAAGCCCTCGCGCCCGAGCAACGCCCAAAACGCGTCGGCGAGGCTCGGGTTGTCGTAACGCAATTTCAGCCGCCCGTACGCAAATTCGTCGAATTTGAAGAACTCGAGTATCTTCTCGTCTTTTTGTCCCGACACAAACTCCAGCTCACGAAACTGCATCGACTGAAAACCGCTCGCCGGGTTGAGCTTGTCGCGAAACTCGAGAAAGCCGATCTGCGCC
>CAYSMU010000530.1:0-2457 GCA_964432145.1 uncultured Chloracidobacterium sp. | reverse complement strand
GGTGCGGGTAAAGTTGGCGGGAATTAGATCTTTGACAATCTATGATCGGAAATCGTGAGCGGCAAAAGAATTGAGGCCGTCGTTTCGGACGGCCTCATGTTAATGCCCGCATGCAGGCCCGCAGCCCGCGTGCCGACGCACTACCAGATCTCGCAAACTTTTTCGCGGATCATCTTGGCGCCCTGTTTGCAGCCGAAGGCGGAGGCGAACTCGGGCATATTCGAGAGAGGGCCGTTGACCCGCCAGCGGGGCAGAGCGTGGGGGTTGCCGGCGACCTGCTGGCGTTCGGCCTCGGGTGTGTACTTGCCCGCCCAGACCTGTGCCCAGCCGAGGAAGAAACGCTGTTCGGGCGTGAAGCCGTCGATATTCGCCGGACGCGGCTTGCCCTCGAGCGACTTCATAAACGCGTAATACGAAACCGTCAGGCCGGCGAAATCGCCGATATTCTCGCCGAGCGTGAGCTTGCCGTTGATGAACAGCCCGGGCTGAACCTCGTAACCGTCGAACTGTTTGGCGACACAGGCGGCTCGCTCGTCAAACTGCTTGCGGTCCTCCGGCGTCCACCACATCTTCAGGTTGCCGTCGGCGTCGAACTGGCTGCCCTGGTCGTCAAAGCCATGTGTGATCTCGTGGCCGATGACACCGCCGATACCGCCGTAATTTATTGCGTCGTCGGCGTTGAAATTGAAGAACGGCGGCTGGAGGATGCCCGCGGGGAAGGTGATGTCGTTGTTCTGCGGGCTGTACGAGGCGTTGACCGTCGGCGGCGTCATGCCCATACGCGTCTTGTCACGCGGTTTGCCGAGGTCCTTGAAATTGCGTGCGATCTGGAATTGGTTGGCCCTAAGAATATTGGCCGAGTACGAATCGCGGGCAATTGTCAGCCCGGCATAGCCGCGAAGTTTGTCCGGATAGCCGATCTTCCGTTTGAAGGTCGAAAGCTTTGTCTGTGCCTGAGCCTTGGTCTCCGGGCTCATCCATGCGAGCTTGTCGATCCGCTCTTTCATAGCGGCCATCAGGTTGTCGATCAACACATTCATACGGGCCTTTGCCTCGGGCTTGAATGCGAGCTTGGCGTACTCCATTCCGAGTGCTTCGCCGAGGGCTCCATCGACGTTCTGGACGCATGTTTTCCAACGCGGCTGGCGTTCTTTCTGGCCGCTCAGGTATGTGCCGAAGAAAGCGAAATTCTCATCGGCAAATGCCTTAGGCAGAGACGGGGCGGCGGAATTGACCACCATCCACGTAAGATACGTTTTCCAGTCCTGGATCGAGACGTCCGACATCATCGCATTCATTTCCTTGAAGAACTTAGCCGGGGCGACGTTGATCTCGGATGTGGTTGGCACGCCGCGCTCGGCGTAGTAGGCGGCCCACGCAAAGTTAGGCGTCAGTTCCTGAACACCGGCGAACGTGATCTTGTTGTAGTTGTTGTCCGGATTGCGGCGTTCCACCGGCGTGAGCGAGGCATTGGCGAGACGCGTCTGCATCTCGAGCACCTTCGCGGCCTTTGCCGCGGCTGCCTCAGGCGTATTGCCGAGCAGCTTGAACATATCCGTCATATACTCGACGAATTTTGCACGGGTCTCGACGGATTTGGCGTCGGTCTTGGTGTAGTAATCGCGGTTCGGCAGTGAAATACCGCCCTGGCCGGCGTTGAGAATGACGGAGTTCGTCGCTTTGAGATCAGGTCCTGCACCGAACCCGAAAACCGCGGGCAGTCCGAGATCGTGCAGTTTGGCGATCTGCCGCTGCAGGTCGTCTGGGGTCTTGATGCTGTCGATCGCCTTTAGATAAGCGTCGATCGGTTTCGTTCCGGCCTTTTCGATCGCGGCCTCGTCCATGCACGTCGCGTAGAAATCGCCGATCATCTGCGTGTCGGAGCCCTTTTTGGCCTTGGCGGCGGCCGCTTTTTCGAGCACATCCTTCAAGAGGGCGTTGTTCGAGTCGGCGAGCATGTTAAAGGTTCCCCAGCGTGACTCGGAGGCCGGGATCTGGGTGTTCTTAAGCCATGTGCCGTTCGCATATTGGAAAAAATCGTCGCAGGCCTCGGTCGAGCGGTCCATCCGCCCGGTGTCAAAACCAGAGCTTTGTGTAAGAACGCTGCTCCAAAGTGAGAAAATGACCGCCAGGATCGTGGCCGGCCGCGTAAATGTTCTGTTCATATCTGCTCCTAAAATGTGAAAAGAGAATTACCTAATAGTACCAATTCGCGAACAAAAAGGTTTCATGCCGCTGAGCCGTTCATATTCAGCGTAACGTGGGTCTGCCTTGACAGATCGGAGCCGGATGTGCTATATATGCAACAGACACGAGCACATGCAACACGTGGCTGATCTTTGACAATCTGACGTCACCCCGAAGGCGGTTACGCGGATCTTTTTCGCGTCCCGACGGCCATTTGTCTTGTCCTGAAATAGCCATACACAAAAGTTGGGACATAATGGGACAGATGAG
>CAYSMU010000529.1:0-2471 GCA_964432145.1 uncultured Chloracidobacterium sp. | reverse complement strand
AGAAATTTCGCTAAGCTCATAAAAACGATCTGAGCGAAGGTGAAAAGGACTTTATTAAACATCTCGAGGCCGCCGAGAAGAAGTTAAGACCAGTAGCGGAGAGGGCGAAGAAAGGTAACGCTAAATGAAATTTTTCCCTGCAAAACCCAAAGCCCGTCCCGCGATCTACGCCTACGAGGACACGCATCCGGATAATATAGGCCTGCGGCAGCGACAGTTGCAAAGGGCCGTTTGCGACGTTTGAAGAGGCCCTTGCGTCGTCGAGCCTGGGGCCGGGATTGTTGAATTTAGGTGTTTGTTCTCTGAATGACGAGTATCGCGAGCCGCTGCTCGCGTTTGCACGCAAGCTGCTGAAACGTCCCGGAAGAAGCGAAAGGTTCCTGTACCGAGGCGAACATGAGATCGATCTGGAGACGTGGATCGACCCGCCCTGGCGATTCTGGCCGCAGGGCTAGATACCCACACCCGAAGAACGGAAGATGATCGATGGGGATTGATCCTCCGGCTACGCCAGCGGACGTTAGGGTTCGAAGGCCGACGATCGAATTCCTTGCGTGCCAGGCGGCGTTATGCTACATTTTCCGAAATCTGAACATACGAGGCCCAACCGGCCGCCGCTCAATAGCATAGGGCAACGCCCTATGAACGGACGATCGGATATTTCACGAGCCCCAACGGGGCGAAATCGAGATTTGGTCTCGTTGGATGATCTCGCCCCGTTGGGGCTAAAAAATAATTTTGGCACCATTTCACAGGGCGATGCCCTGTGCTAATGATGTCCGCCCCGTTGGGGCTAGTTGATTCCGCCCCGTTGGGCCTCGAATGATGATTTGACCGAATTCACGGGCCGTTAGATCTCACAGGGCGATGCCCTGTGCTAGTGATTATCGGCCCGTTGGGCCTCGATGATTTTCTAATGATATCGGCCCGTTGGGCCTTTGGCGTCATCGAGTCCAACGAAACCCCCATGCACAATTTTTCTCTTGACCTCGCTGTCGGACGTTGCTATGATAACTAGCTGTTGCAGAGATGCAACAATACACGATGCGAGGAGAAGACACACATGATGGAACAATGGGAAGAATTCAAGGGCGGCCCGAACGGGTCGCGGAAGGATCGTTTGTACGTTTCGCTCAATCATAAGGGGCAGTTCCTGCTCAGCCGCAGTGTGCTTGCGGCCCTCGGCTCGCCCGCGGCGGTCGTGCTGTCATTCGAGAGGCGAAATGCAAAGATCGGGATCCGGGCGGCGAGCCCGACGCTCACTAACGCGTTTCCGGTCAAGCGGCGCAACCAGGCACATTCGCGCATGGTGCTCGCCAGCCCGTTCTGCCGCAATTACGGCATCAGGGTCGCGGGGACGGTCGCCTTTAACCATGTGGAGATCGGCCGCGACGGGATCATAGTGCTTGAGCTGGACAAAACGACGAGGGTGAGCCGGACGTGAGTTCGAAGTTCAAAGTTCAGAGTTCAAAGTTCAAAACCGAAGACGGAAAGAATGACACACAAGATGAAAGATCAAACACGAAAGCAAGAGATACCTCAAGAGATGATCGACGACGCGCGGCGGCTCTATCTGGAGTACGGCGGCCGTCAGCTCGCGAAGATGGAGGCCGATATGCAGGCCCTTGGCTGGCCGTTCCGGCGGCATATGCTCTATGCACGCAGGACGCCCGGAGGCGTCGTCGAGGGTTGGGCAGAGCGGTTCGGCTGGCGGGCGATGCTCGGTGCAGGCAGCGAACGATCCAACCAAAGCCGGACGAGAGGCCGCAACCGCTTTGAAAAATGGCTGTGCGAGACGACGCCGAACTTTGTCTGGAAATGGCCGTACCAGCGGTACATTTACGAACGTCTGTGGCAAGTCACCACCGGAGCGAACCGGCGGCTGATGCTCTTTATGCCGCCGCGACACGGCAAGAGCGAGATGGTCACGGTCCGATACACCGCCTGGCGCCTGATCGAGGACCCCGGGCTGAACGTCATCATCGGCAGCTACAATCAGCAGCTTGCTAACAGGTTTTCGCGAAAGATAAAGCGCATTGTCGGGAACGCGGGCACTCTTGCCGGCACCGACGCGAGAGCATCGGGAACGAACGCGACAACCCACGCGTCTGACGCCGCCGGCGAAGCTGCGGACAAGAGTGCCCGCGTTCCGGCAAAATTGCTCAGCACGGCGAGCGAATGGGAGACCTCGGGCGGCGGCGTTGTCCGGGCGGCTGGCGTCGGCGCGGGCATTGCGGGTTTCGGTGCGCGGCTGATCGTTATCGACGACCCTATAAAAAACCGTGCCGAGGCCGAGAGCCAGACCTATCGCGACCGCGTATGGGAATGGTTCAACGACGACATTTACACCCGAATGGAGCCCAATGCGGCGATCATTCTCATACAGACGCGTTGGCACGAGGACGACCTCGCCGGGCGGCTGATACGCGAGGCCCGCGACGCCGCCGACGGCGGCGAAGAATGGGAGGTCG
>CAYSMU010000528.1:0-2478 GCA_964432145.1 uncultured Chloracidobacterium sp. | reverse complement strand
AATCCGAAGATCGCACTCGCAATGATGAATCCAAGGGCGGCAAATCCACCGATCGTGGCGAAGAAGAACGCCTCGACGCCAATAAACGCCAATATCGCCAGTGCCAGCAGGGTATATGTGCGTCGGATAAAGGCTGCGCGCTCGACCGGTGCGGCCTCAGCGGCAGAATTTCCAAATGTTGAAGTAAAGTCTTGCATATCAAATCACTCCTGGTCTTAGATGATGCAGTCGGAAAAGAGTTTACCGAAATCAGTCGGCAGCGGCCCTGGTGCCCATGAAGATCGACTCGACGCTCCACACACCTGAGCCGCGAGCCGCGATGTACAGCAGAACGAAACAATACAATACGGCTAGTTCGCCGCGGTTTTGCAGCGGCAGAAATGCCTGCATGCTAAAATGCCAGCCGAAATAAGCGACAGCCATCATGCCGCTGGAGATGAACGCGGCAAAGCTGGTGAACAGCCCGATCATTATCAGCAGGCCCCCGAGAAATTCGATACCGCCGCCGATCGCCGTAATCGTCGAAAGTTCGCCGCCTCCTTGCGATGGCGGAAAGCCAAAGAGCTTTTGCGTGCCGTGCCACATGAAGAGAAAGCCCGTGACGATCCTCAGGATGGCATAGAGATACGTCGCATAACGACCGAGAAACCTGTCCATTTTGTATTGCTCCTGTGTTTTGACCAATTGTATCAGAAAGTCAGCCAGATAGCGCCAAATCCCGGTCAGTCAAATACCCAGATGACCATGCCGGTACCAACTGCCAAAAGTCCGCCAATGCCGAGGAGCACCCACGTAAGGACCCGGTTACGACGTCCGATTATCAATTGCCAAACGCCGGTGCCCAGCGACATTAGCCCAAACACTATCAGTGTCGAGAAGAGGCCTATGATCATTAACCTTTCTTCCCTGGTGCCTGTAAAGCGAGCACCCGGCCCGTTCACATTCGAAAATGCCGCAAACGCCCAGATCATCAAGTAGCCCATGAAAACGATCAGAAAGATCCCGATGATTGCAAGCAGCCCGCCGCGCACACGCGTCGATGTTGCCGTATGCATGTAGTCCCTGCACTGAGGGCAGACAGATAATGCGGTGGTCTCATGGTAACCGCACCTGTAGCAAGAGCGTTCCTTCTCGATCATCGTGGGTTCGTTCATGGTCAATGTAAGAGCAAAGGGCGACCCAATCGAATCGCCCCATGTCCGAAAATGTATAACGCCTTTTAGCTCGCCGCCTTCGATGCCTCTTCGGGTTCGACACGCGGGGCGGCCAGTCCGAGTTCCGGCGAACGCCATAGGTTCGATACGAGAAGCTCACGAATAAAGGTCATTTCCTTTGGCAGCCGGTCGTAGAGCTTGAAGAACAAGTCGTCGTGGAGGGCGATCTCCTTGAGCCACATATCGCGGTCGAGGTTCATCACCTTGTCGAACTGCTCTTTGGTGAAGTCGAGCCCACGCCAATCCATATCCTCATAACGCGGCATCCAGCCGAGAGGCGTTTCGATTCCTTTCGACTTGCCGCGGGCACGCTCGACGATCCACTGGAGGACACGCATATTTTCGCCGTATCCGGGCCACGCGAATTTGCCGTTCTCGTCCTTTAGGAACCAATTCACCGAAAAGATGCGCGGGGGCTCGGGTATCTGGCGTCCGAAATCGAGCCAGTGGGCAAAGTAGTCGCCCATGTGATATCCGGCGAAAGGCAGCATCGCAAACGGATCGCGCCGGACCTCGCCGATATTGCCAAACGCGGCCGCCGTCATCTCGGAGCCCATCGTCGCGGCCTGGTAAACACCGAAGGCCCAGTTGAACGACTGTAAGATCAGGGGAACAACGCTATTGCGCCGGCCGCCGAAAATGAATGCCGAGACCGGCACGCCTTGAGGGTCGTTGAACTTTTCGTCTGCGACCGGACATTGAGTGATAGGAGCGGTAAAGCGCGAATTCGGGTGTGCGGCCTTTACTTCGCTCGCGGGTGTCCAGTCGTTACCCTGCCAATCGATCGCATGCGCGGGCGGTTCGCCGTCCATCCCTTCCCACCAGACGTCGCCGTCGTCGGTCAACGCCACGTTCGTAAAGATCGTGTTTTCCTTGATCGACTCCATCGCGTTCGGATTTGTCGAATAATTGGTCCCCGGGGCCACGCCGAAAAATCCGTTTTCGGGGTTGATCGCACGCAATTTACCGGTCTCGTCGGGCTTGATCCACGCGATGTCATCGCCGACCGTCGTGATCTTCCAGCCTTCTTCCTGATACGCCTTGGGCGGAATGAGCATCGCAAAATTTGTCTTGCCGCAGGCGGACGGGAATGCCGCACAGACGTAATCCTTCTGGCCGTCCGGCGATTCGACGCCAACGATCAGCATATGCTCGGCCAGCCAGCCCTGGGCGCGACCGAGCGTCGAAGCGATCCGCAGCGCATGGCATTTCTTGCCGAGCAGCGCGTTGCCGCCATAACCGGAACCATATGAGACGATCGAGT
>CAYSMU010000527.1:0-2481 GCA_964432145.1 uncultured Chloracidobacterium sp. | reverse complement strand
GAACAAACGAAAGAATGAAATACCAAACCGCCGATAACGTCGCATAACGCCGATGTTTTTGTTGCTAATTGAGCCTTGTACGATCACCCGATCATGGATACGGGATCAGGTTTTACCACGGATCGAGTCTCGCCCGTGCGGGGATCGTACGACATGAAGGACCGAATATCGGATCTTAAGACACGGTCGTATCGCGAAGGAGCGAAGGAAATGACCTTGAACGGCTATCTGTTATGTATGCTGTTTTCCCGGTAAGAACAGCTCTTCCCCAAAACGAAGGCTGCGGAGCACCATGTCATTCAGCTATTGGCTCATCACCTTATCGAGATTTCGGTTCATCGAGTCGACGATGTTTTGGCCGCCGCCGATGAATATTCCGCGTACATATCCCTCGCGGTCAACGAGCATTGTCTGCGGGACGACGGATTGTTTTGTTATTGAATAAAACTGAGCGAGCGCGGAGCCGGGAATTCGTGCGATCGTGTAATTGATCTTCATCTGCTCGGCAAAGGCATTTATTTGTTCGTTGGTTTCCGGCTGGCCAGAGTTGTCGCCGATATTCAGCCCGAGTACCTCAAATCCCTGATCGCCGTATTTTTTCTTCATCGCGACCAGGTGAGGGACCTCGGCACGGCACGGCCCGCACCAAGTGCCCCAAATATTCAGCAGCAGGACCTTGCCCTTTAGATCCGAGATCTTAAAATTCGTGCCGTCGATCTTTTGGAGCGTAGCGTCCGCAAGCCCAGTGACAAGTTTAGGATATCCGTCCTTGCTCATCGAATTACCGACCGAGCCGGACGACGATGAGTTTGCGTTCGATTCAGAGACGCCTGGACCCGACGAACAGCCGGAAAACGACGAGATCGCAATAGCCACTACCAAGAACAAAGCCAAATTAAAAAACAGTTCTTTCATCAAATCCTCGTAACGAGATACAGTAGCCGCGGATGAACGCGGCTCTTCTGAAAGTACCATCTTATGAGCAAAAAATTAAAGCTAAAGACGCTACTTTGTCACGCCTCGTCACTTTCAATTTTCGCACCAAATAATATAGACTGCTGAAAAATCAATTCTATCTCTCGATCGCTTATATGATCTTCCTGATGCAGTCAGCCGCTGTATACGGCATAGATGCTCTCTCCGTCGACATCGAGGTCAATCTGCGGCCACCCTCGGGCGAGAACGACCAGTCGCCGAATTTTACGATCGTCGGCCTGCCGGATACTGCGGTACGCGAATCCCGCGAGCGCATCCGGGCTGCCATCAACAACAGCGGGTACTTTTTTCCTATCCAAAAGATAACTGTCAATCTTGCACCCGCCGATGTTAAGAAGGAAGGCGCAAGTTTTGACCTGCCGAGTGCGTTGGGAATATTGGGGGCTAACGGCGACCTGACGAACGGCCAGGCGATCGCGAGTACCATGAGCGTAGGCGAGCTTTCGCTCGACGGACGCGTACGCCCGATACGCGGCGCTCTTTCGATCGCACTTTCGGCCCGTGATAATGGGATCGCGAATCTGCTTGTACCCGAGGAAAACGCACGCGAGGCTGCGGTTGTCCAGGGCGTCAATGTCTATCCGATCAAAGAACTTAGACAGGCAGCGGAACTCGTTCAGGATATCGACGCCGGACGGCCGACGTCGGTCGCACCATTGAAACTCGATATTTCGGAACTGAAGGAACGCGAAAATCGATATCGGGTCGATTTCAGCGAGGTCCGGGGACAACAGACGGCAAAACGTGCACTCGAAGTCGCGTCTGCAGGCGGACACAATATCCTCTTCATCGGCCCCCCGGGCTCGGGCAAGACGATGCTTGCGAAGCGCCTGCCGACGATCCTGCCGCCGCTTGAATTTGAAGAAGCTCTTGAGATCACAAAGATCCACTCGGTCGCGGGGCTGACAGGGAAATCGGGGCTCGTGACCGAGCGCCCGTTCAAATCACCGCATCATACAGTTTCTCAGGCGGGCCTGATCGGCGGCGGCTCGATACCAAAACCGGGAGAAGTTTCGCTCGCCCATCTCGGCGTTCTCTTTCTTGACGAACTGCCAGAGTTTGACCGCAGTGTACTCGAGGTGCTTCGGCAGCCGATGGAGGACAAGCAGGTGACGATCTCCAGAGCGGCGAGTTCGCTAACCTTTCCGGCAAACTTTACGCTCGTAGCGTCGATGAATCCATGCCCGTGCGGATACTTCGGTTCGAGCCGCGAATGTAAATGCTCACCGCCGATCATCCAGCGTTACGTAGGCAAGATCTCGGGGCCGCTGATGGACCGCATCGATATTCATATCGATGTGCCGGCGGTAAAATTTAACGAGCTTCGCGGGAAAGGCGTGGCGGCGGGTGACAGTTCCGACACGGTACGGGCACGCGTGATGCGCGCGCGTTCAGTCCAATTGGCGCGGTTCAACGGCGACGGCGTTTATTCCAATTCGGCGATGACGCCGAAGCAGATCCGTGCCTTTTGCGCGCTCGACGCCG
>CAYSMU010000526.1:0-2485 GCA_964432145.1 uncultured Chloracidobacterium sp. | reverse complement strand
CCGCCCGGCTGATGCGTGAGATCCTTGTCGAATATGCGCGTGCGAAGAACCGTCTTAAGCGCGGCGGAGAACACCAAACCCGGATTGAGTTGGATGCAGCGATCAGTCTGGACATTAGCAAAGAGATCGACGCGGTGGCGGTGGACGACGCTCTTTCCAAACTTGAGGCCCTCGACGAGCGGCAGGCAAAGATAGTCGAGATGAAGTTTTTTGCCGGAATGACCATTGAGGAGATCGGCGAAGTTCTTGAGATCTCCCCGGCAACCGTAAAACGCGAATGGACCACGGCAAAACTTTTACTTTCGAAAATGCTTGGGCCCATAACCCGATGACTCCTGACGATTGGAAAAAGATAAAGACCATTCTTGAAGCGGCCATCGACCTCGACCCCGCAGAGCGCCCCGGATTTCTCGCAGATAAATGTAAGGGCAATGATCAAATGCGGCAAGAAATTGAATCGCTCCTCATTTCGGATAACACAAACGCCGACTTTTTAGAGGTCGATCTTCCCGGGAGTATCTTCGAAATAGAAAAGCCGTCCGAAAGGATCGGCGAACGCGTGGGCCCATACAAGATCGTGGACGAGATCGGTACAGGCGGCATGGGGATCGTTTACCTCGCCGAACGAGCTGATGGAGCATTTGACCAAAGGGTCGCCTTGAAATTGATCAAACGCGGAATGGACTCGACCGCGATCCTCAAGCGATTTTTCAATGAGCGACAGATACTAGCGTCACTTGACCATCCCAATATCGCCCGCCTGATCGACGGCGGCACTACGAAGGACGGGCTGCCCTACTTTGTGATGGAGTATATAGACGGTGAGACAATTCTCGGTTACGCCGCGGCCAATCAACTTAGTATTGCGGCCAGACTCGATCTCTTCCGTAAAATATGCTCAGCGGTCTCATTTGCGCATTCTAATCTGGTCGTCCACCGTGACCTTAAGCCATCGAATATTCTGGTCGGAAAAGACGGGAATCCTAAATTGCTCGACTTTGGCATCGCAAAGATCCTGAAGCCAGAAAATGACGAGGTCCTCACTGCGACGCAGCAGTTCGCGTTCACCCCAGAATATGCGTCGCCGGAACAGGTTCGGGGCGAGCAACTCACTACCTCAACCGACGTTTACAGCCTTGGGATCATACTCTATGAACTGCTAACGGGAAACCGGCCCTACGTGACCGCAAGCAGGAATATCAGCGAGATCGTCCGAACTGTCTGCGAAGCCGTGCCTTTACGGCCTTCGGCCGCGGTCGTCACGGCACTCGCGTCCGATCCCACTCTAAACGTCGGAAACGCCCGAGATTTGCGGGGCGATCTCGACAATATTGTCTTAAAGGCTCTGCGCAAGGAACCTGAACGACGGTATTCATCGGTCGAACATCTTTCAGGCGATATCAGACGGCATCTTCGCGGCCTGCCCGTCTCGGCGACACCTGACACGTGGTCCTATAGATCGGCAAAATTCATCCGCCGCAATCGCATCGCTTTCGTCGGCGCGGTGTTGGTCCTGATCAGCTTGCTGGCGGGCCTCTTTACAACCCTTCACCAGCGCAATAAGGCTCAGGCAAGGTTCAATGACGTTCGGCAGATGGCCAATTCGTTTCTTTTCGAATTTCACGATTCGATCGAAGATCTTCCCGGTTCGACCCCTGCACGAGAGCTTGTCGTAAAACGTGCTCTCGAATACCTCAACCAGCTTTCGCAGGAATCAGAGGGCGATGCCACGCTAAGGCGCGAGTTGGCTGCAGCATATAACAAGATCGGCCAGATACAAGGTAATTCCTATTACTCTAACTTGGGCGATACCGACGGAGCGATGGCAAGCTATACCCGCGCTCTTGAAATACGTCAAAGCCTCTCTGGCGCCGATCCTTCGAATCAGGAACTGCGAAATGATCTCGCGGACAGCCTTGAGGGCGTCGGTGACATGCACTACACCGTTAACGAACTTGAAAAGGGCCTGGAGATTTACGAGCGGGCGGTAGCTATCCGCAAACAGCTTGTCCTCGACGATCCCGGTAACCTCGACTACAAGTTTGCGTTGGCAGCCTTGTTAGGCAAACGCGGTGATATCAGCGGCATGGAAGGTTTTCCGAATCTAGGCGATCTGCCACGAGCGCTTGAAAGCTACAGACACGGCCTTGCGATATACGAGGAGATCTTAAAGATCGCACCGGAGTCCGAGAAATATACGGCGGGACATGCGGTGATGCTGCATTTTTATGGAATGCTCCAATCAACGTCCGGCGACAGCGAGGGGGCTATCGAGAATGGCCGACGGGCCGTCGCTATCTTTGAATCGCTCATCGCGGCCAACCCAAACAACGCAAAATACGAGACCCAACTGATGGCCGCCCTTGTATTCATGCGCTATCCGCTTGTCGATGAGAAACTGTTTGACGAGGCCCTCTCGAATGCCAAACGTGTAATTCAGACAATGGAGAAACAGCATGCGGCCGATCCAAAAAACGCTTTCATT
>CAYSMU010000525.1:0-2487 GCA_964432145.1 uncultured Chloracidobacterium sp. | reverse complement strand
GCGGCTGAAACCGTCAATACGCTTCCGATCAGACCCGTCGCGAAAACCGCCAGAAAACCTAGCCCAAACCGTACCGCGTACGCCGCTTGGGGCAGCGATCGGTCGGAGAGCCGGTCGAAAAGTACGATCTTCAGCGGCTGTCTGAGCAAAAACGCTCCGATGACCATCAGGCTGACCCATGCCCCGCCGGGTGAGAAAGCAACGGCAAGGCCAGCCACGATCGGCTCGAGGAGAAAACCCCACGAGCCGTGTTCTGTCGGCAAGGCGACCTGCGTCAGGCGCACTTTACGAACGGGAGCCGGTTGGGATACAGCGGATGACATGTTCTAGCACAACATTCTAACCGACCTAAGAGCCAAATGCCTTTCGCTCCAACTCGATCGCTCGCGGGAAGAGCAGATTGTTCTCAAGATGTATGTGCTGGTGAATGTCCTTCTCAAACTCCTGCATCCGGTGATAGAGAGCGGTGAAACTCGGGCACGCCCACTCGGGCAGGTCGTAATCGTTCGTGACGGAACGCATCTTTGTGAGCAGATCGCCGACTTCCTCGTGCTCTATATTCATCATGTTGACGGGGTGCTGCACTGTCCCGAATGGCGGGAACGACGGCGTGTGGCCGTTGGTAAAGCTGTATTCAAGCCGCTGAATATACGGGAAGAGCACCGCTTCCTCTTTCATCATGTGCGGTTCGAGGTCGGCACAAATGGCCTCGAACAGGCCCTTCAGTTCGTGAAGTTCCGGAAGGTGATCTCCGTGACGCGTCGCGACTTTCTCCATCAACGGCGTCAGATGAGCCATCTCCTGACGAGTATAAACGTGGTGTTTGTCCAGGATGTGGTCGATCAGATCGGAGAGCGGCATTTCTGCGAACGTTTCGTCCTCGGTGCCCGTCGAGTTTTCCAGGACTCCGTCGATCTTCTCCATCACCACCTCCGGGATCGCTCCCACCATGCGGCAGGCTTCGTCAAACTGCGTGTCGCCATGACAGCAATAGTCGATCTTGAATTCTTCAAAGACCCGCGTGGTCACCGGCCTCTCTAACGCGATTTCGCGAACCGTCATCGAATGAAAAGATTGCATAAATTTTCTCCTAAGCTTCCGAGCTCAGATTCGAGTATCCGCCCTCGACGCTCCGAGGAATATGATCTGACTCATGTTCGCGGGAAAAAAGATCAGCAGACGGCGCTGCTTTTGGGGTGCGGGTAGTTCTCGTTCGGATCTTCGTCGTCGCGTGTCAGGCAGACAAAGTCTTTCTCGATCAGGATGTGGAGTTCACCGTTCGCTCCGATAGGTACGTTCCCCTCGATGCCGACGGTCTCGGTCGCGGTCCAGTCGGTACCGGTGGCGGCGGGAATAAAGACTGTGAGTCTGCCATCACGAAACGCAGCGGACAGGCTGTCGCCGTCGGACCGCTCGATCGCGTAGGTGAGCCCATCGTCGGCCGACGACCCAAAGAATGCCGTCTCTTCGAATTTACCGGACCTGGCAAATTCGGAGACCTCCGATCGCGTCAGCCGCATCCGAACCGAATTGCCTTTGATCCTAAGTTTCATATCTCGAAATCTTAATTCGACTGACGCGCCAAAATTATGATCTGGGTAACCTTCGTTGACGTTCGAACAGGCCATTTTACCTGATAAATGCTTGAAGCGGTTCGACGCTGTCGATGTGGATCTTGCCCCGCACGATTTCGACCAGGCCCCGGTCGGCGAGCTTTCTGATAGAACGGATCGTCGTTTCGATGGTCAACCCGGCCATCTCGGCAATGTCCTGGCGGCGATGTCCGATCTTTTTCGTCTCGCCGTTATTGATCTCTCCGGCGAGCCTGACGAGAACACTGGCGACACGATGTTCGGCCGAAGGTGTCGCCAGGATCTGCACCGTCTCGGTCCTTTGCCTGAGAAGTCCGCACATTCGGTCCATTATCGCCGAAGAGAATTCCGGCGACGACGCCATCAGCGAACGAAACTCGTTCTGCGGCAACAGAAGCAGCTTGCTTTCCTCCATAGCGACCGCGGTCGCGGGGAACCGCTTGCCGTCCAGAGCGGGCGGAATAGCAAATACCTCGCCCGCGGAAAACACGCCGATGATCACCTCTTTTCCGGGCTCAGGAAAACGGACCATCTTAACCGTGCCCGAAAGCACGAACGGCAAAAAATTTGCCTGATCGCCTTCGGCAAAGATCTCTTTGCCGGCCGCAAACGTCCGCTTTGCTCCGCGTTTCAGGATCGAATCGGTGAGTTGTTCGTTAATAACGATCACAAGAACTCACTTTAGCACGTGGGCGAGCCGACGGACAAAAAGGCCGACCTTATGACCCAGGTCATAAACCAAACGCGTTTTGTTAACGACAATCTCTCATATGAGGTGAAACTATGAAGGCCCTAATAACTATGACGATCGCGACCGTTCTGCTCGGAGCGGCAGTTGCTGTTTCCGCCCAGCCGCAAGCCAAGCCCGACACGGAGGAACTAAACCGCCGGCTCG
>CAYSMU010000524.1:0-2488 GCA_964432145.1 uncultured Chloracidobacterium sp. | reverse complement strand
TCGATCCTGTGTGCCAGGCCGATCTCACTCAATTTCCGCTTTTGGACAAATTTAGCGAACGCCGCGGGCACGACGAAATAGAAGAATACCGAAACAATGACCCACCAGATAAGAGCGTAAAGATTGTTAGCGTCTTGCTGAATCGCCTGGTCCCCGATATAAGCGAGCGGAGTGTGTTCAAGTATCGTATGTAGATAGACGGGATTTTTAAGATAGGCAATGCACGTTAGACCGACAGCGGCATAAACGAACGCAAAAACGGCCCGGCGGTCGAGTCGAGACAAATCGTCGAATATGTCGAGAACGATCTTGAACATCTTTGCACAAGCCCGCGCGTTAGCAAGGGCGATACCTTCAACGTCTCGATGGAGCCCTTGATATTGCGCGGGCCTCTGCAACTTATTTGGCTAAGATCTGAAGACTTCGCCTCAAGAGTTTCTGTACGGATATTTCCGTGCCTTCCTGAGCGGCCTGGTTGAGAGCCATTTCAGCGGCGTGCTTCTGATAGCCGAGATTGACCAGGGCTGATAAGGCGTCTTCGAAGACCTCATCTGACGGCAGCGAGGATTCCTCGCCGGGCTCGTGTTTCGCGGTCCCGCCTGTCGAGAGTTCGCCGATCTTGTCCCGAAGTTCGATTATCACGCGTTCCGCTGTCTTTTGGCCGACCCCGGGAATGGTTTTGATACGAACGGCGTTGTCGGTACGAATCGCCAAGACGATCTCGTCGGCGTTCATCCCCGATAGCATCGCAATGCCCAACTTTGGGCCGATACCCTGGACCGAGATAAGTCGAAGATACAGATCGCGTTCACGCAAGGATTTGAAACCGAAAAGCTGGATCGCATCTTCGCGGACGTGCGTATAGATTCGCAGGTTTACCTCAGTGCCGACATCGCCCAACTCATAAAAGGTCGACAAGGGTATCGTCACCTCGTAGCCGACCCCGCCGACATCGACGATCGCCGTGTTTGCGTGTTTCTCAAGTAATTTGCCGGAAAGATAGGCGATCATTGTTTCATGCTTGAAACGTCTAGTTTAGTTCAATTTCGCCGCGAGGGCAACGAAAAACACCGGCAAATCGTCATACGACCGGAATTTTTCATACGAATGCAGAAATTGCTTTGCCGTATGTGGCGGAAAGTATAAGATAGTAGTCAACGATCTTTTGCGATCGTGAAACCGAAATCACTCTTTCGCCGTAAGTAGTAGTATCAGGAGTTTTACACAGATGGGATCGACAGGTTTTACGGGATTATTGAGACGGGCGTTACCGTTTTTTGCTACATTCGCGGTCGGTTTGTTGATCGCGAGTTTCTTCGTGGATATCAATCGGCCTCGTTTTAAGGCTGAAAGGTGCCGGAAGTTCGGCGAGATGTTGCGCCTTCGCGGAGAGCTCGAGGAACTCAGGAACGAAAATCTTCGATTGAAGAATGAAATGGAGAACATGCGGTGGGACTCAATGCGCATGAAGCATCCGGGCCATGACGAGTGGCAGCGTGAATTCGAGGAGAACCTCAATTCGATGGTTCCGCCGCCGATCGCTCCCGTTGCTCCCATACCGCCTGCACCACCGAAGGCCGTTAGGTAGTCAAAGACGTAATTGCAGGACCGCAGATTAACGCCGCCCGGGGGATGTGTTAATCTGTGGTTTCCTTTTTATGGACGAAGCTTCCGCTCGAAAACAAATTGTCGAGGTCGGCAAACTGCTCTATGAACGCAGTTATGTTGTCGCATTCGACGGCAACGTCAGCATTCGCCTCGATGAGAATACCGTTCTTGCGACGCCGACCATGACGTCAAAGGGCCGGATGACCGAGGATTGTCTCGCGTTGACGGATATTGACGGCCAACCGTTGAACGAGAATCGAGCTTCGTCGGAACTTGCGATGCATCTGCTTATCTATAAGATGCGGCCTGACATTCATGCGGTTTGTCACGCCCATCCGGCGCACGGGACGGCATTTGCGGTTGCAGGGTTGGCTATCGACAAACCTATCTTGTCAGAAGTTATTTTGACGCTGGGCTGCGTTCCGTTGACCGACTATGGAACGCCATCGACGGACGAACTGACCGAGGCAATGAAGCCTTTTGTGCCGCATCATAACGCACTTTTGATGGCTAATCACGGTGCGGTTGCGTATGGAGAACACCTTTGGCAGGCGTTTGACCGGCTGGAAACCCTCGAACACACCGCAAAGATCGCGATACTTGCGAAAGCGCTTGGCGGTGCCAACGATCTTCCTGCAGACGCGATCGAAAAACTGATCGAAATACGGGAAAAGGCCGGTTTTCTTGGACAAAATGCACGATGTCAGGCATGCGGCTATCTTCACGAAGCTAATATCGCGTGCGACCTCGACGTAAGTTATCCGTCGGCAGCAGGCTCGAACGGTGCAAAGATCTCATTTACGCGCGAAGAATTGATCGAGCTTTTGAGCCAAGCGGCCAAATTAGGGTAAACTTAGGGAATTCTGAATCACTTTCCAGG
>CAYSMU010000523.1:0-2492 GCA_964432145.1 uncultured Chloracidobacterium sp. | reverse complement strand
GGCGCTTTTGGTATTTTTATAGGTTGGTCATTTATTAATAATTGTTATAAATAGGATTTATCGCATGGCGACGCCAACCACAAAATTGAATACAAAAGAGGCCGATAAGAACGGCAAGGCAGCCGCGGCTGACAAATATCACGGCCTCGACGCTGAGACACTTGTCGGGCTTTACCGCACGATGTATATGTCGCGGCGGATCGACGATAAAGAGATCCAGCTCAAGGGGCAGAACAAGATCTTCTTCCAGATCTCCGGCGCCGGACACGAAGCCGTATTGGCTGCGGCGGCACTTACTCTCAAGCCGGGCTACGACTGGTTCTTTCCATACTATCGCGATCGTGCGTTGATGCTCGGGCTCGGGATGACCGCGCAGGAGATGCTGTGGTCGGCAGTCGGGGCCGAGGTCGATCCCAATTCGCACGGGCGTCAGATGCCGTCGCATTGGGGCAGCGTCAAGCTTAATGTTCCGTCACAGTCGTCATGTACCGGTTCGCAGGCACTGCACGCCGTCGGTGCCGCCGAGGCAGGTTACCGCGCGTCGCTCGTCAAGGACCTGCAGGACAAGATCGCCGGTTTCAAGGGCGACGAGGTCGTCTATATGTCGGTCGGCGACGGGACGACCAGCGAAGGCGAGTGGTGGGAGGCCCTGAATACGGCGTGCAATCTTAAGCTTCCGGTGATCTTCGTGGTCGAGGACAATGGCTACGCGATCTCGACGCCGGTCGAGGTCGGCACCGCGGGCGGCGACGTTTCGAAACTCGTTGTCGGTTTCCCGGGTCTTTTTATCCAGAATGTCGACGGTACCGACCCGCTGGCGAGCTATGCTGTATTCAAGGACGCGGTCGACTATTGCCGCAAGCATAAAGGCCCGGCGTTTATCCACGCCAAGGTCATCCGCCCTTATTCGCACTCTCTTTCGGACGACGAAAAGCTCTATCGCCCCGACGAGGAACGCGAGGCCGACGCAGCCGTCGATCCGATCAAAACCTGGGCCGAATTCCTGATGACCGAAGGCATCGCGTCGAGCGAACAGCTCGAGGCTCTTCGAAAAGAAGTGGATGACGAGGTAAACAAGGCATCCGACATTGCTATCGAGACACCGCAGCCTGACGGGTCGACCGCTCTTCGAAACGTCTTTTCGCCTGACGTTGATCCGACCGACCGACAGCTTTTTGACACCGAGGACGGGGCGGAGCTGAGCGGCAACGCCGGGACGATGGTCGACCTGATCAACCGCTGCATGCACGAGGAGATGGCACGCGACGAGCGTATCGTCGTCTTTGGCGAGGATGTGGCCGATTGTTCGCGTGAGCAATACCTCGATCAGGTCAAGGGCAAGGGCGGCGTGTTTAAGGTCACCGCCAATCTGCAGCGAGAATTTGGTTCTGCCCGGGTTTTTAATTCGCCGCTGGCCGAGGCAAACATCGTCGGCCGTGCGGTCGGTATGGCTCTTCGTGGGCTTAAACCGGTCTGCGAGATCCAGTTCTTTGACTATATTTTTCCGGCGATGCATCAGATCCGAAATGAGGTCGCGACGATGCGATGGCGCTCGGACGGCGATTCGAAATGTCCGATGGTGCTGCGTGTTCCCGTTGGCGGTTATCTGAAAGGCGGTGCAGTTTATCACTCGCAGTCGGGCACGACGCTTTTTTCGCATACGCCGGGTTTGATGATCGTTTATCCGTCGACGGCGCTCGATGCTAACGGCCTGCTTCGCACGGCGATCCGCTGCGACGACCCGGTGATGTTTCTCGAACACAAGCATTTATATCGTCAGGTCTATAACAAGTCGCAGTATCCGTCGAGCGAATTTCTTATCCCGTTCGGTAAGGCAAAGACGGTCCGGGAAGGCACTGACCTCTCGATCATCACCTTTGGTGCTCTGGTCGAGCGTTCGAACCAGGCCGCAAAGCGGCTGGAGCAGCAAGGGATCTCGGTCGAGATCATCGACCTTCGCACGCTGGTTCCATACGATTGGGAGGCGATCGCCGAGTCGGTCAGGAAAACGAGTCGCGTCATCGTCGCCCATGAAGACGCAATTTCATACGGATACGGGGCAGAGATCGCCGCGCGTATTTCGACCGAACTTTTCGAGTATCTCGACGCACCGGTACGGCGTGTCGGAGCGACAGATACCTTTGTCGGTTATGCCCCGCAACTTGAGGATTTCATCCTGCCGCAGTCAGAGGACGTTGAAAAGGCGGTGCAGGAATTGATCAAGTATTAGCTCATTTTGTGCGCAACTTTTATTGGCAGCATCCGTATCTGAAACTGTATCCAAAAGGTATTATGACCGCAGTTCGAACTTCAAGATCAATTCATTTCGCTCTGGGGCTCGGAGCTTGCCTCCTCTTTGCGTTCGCCGTTCCCGTTGCTGCTCAGCAAACCGACAATAAGCCTGTGGTTGTTCAGCCCGGTGCCCCAGGCCAGCCCACCCGCATACTACCCTCGACGACGAGGGCAGCTCTGCCGGGGCGCTCGGCAAAGAA
>CAYSMU010000522.1:0-2494 GCA_964432145.1 uncultured Chloracidobacterium sp. | reverse complement strand
AAAAATACTGAGGAAATTGCGATGTTTATGCGAAAAAACGATTGAACATTGAACATGGGTACAAGCGAGATGGTAAGTCTCACGATCTTAATGGGTTACGAGACTTATCAGTGTTCAATTCGCGATTGAACAAATTGAACACGGGATCCATGGAAAAGGCTAAATCGCTGTTTATCAATGGGTTAGGTATTTTCGAATGTTTTCGATACAAATTGAACAATTGAACACGAAATTGAACATAAAATTTCAGGCGATTGATGCCGACGGCACGTATGCAGAGCCCCTTGAGGCCCTGGTTTTGATGGTGTCGCGGCATCATATAAAATCGGAGGTGTAAACACACTTAAATTCGGAGCCATAAGCCACACAATGTCAGAAGCAACAGCAAACGCAGTCAAGACACGCATTGAGACCGATTCGATGGGTGAGATCGAGGTGCCGACCACCGCGTATTGGGGAGCGCAGACGCAGCGGTCGCTAAAGCACTTTAATATCGGATTCGATGTAATGCCTCGAGAGGTGATCCGCGCCCTCGGCATTCTCAAGAAGGCGGCGGCGATCGTGAATTACGACCTCGGCAAGCTGCCCGAGGATAAGTTGCAGCTCATCGTCCGGGCGGCCGACGAGGTGATCGAGGGCAAGCTCGACGAGCATTTTCCGCTGCGGGTTTGGCAGACAGGCTCGGGAACGCAGACGAACATGAACGCCAACGAGGTCATCTCTAACCGCGCGATAGAGATCGCGGGCGGGGAAATGGGGTCCAAGTCGCCGATCCATCCGAATGACGACGTCAACAAATCACAATCGTCGAACGACACCTTCCCGACGGCAATGTACATCGCGGCAGCGGAACGCCTGACGACCCTGATCCCGGAGGTGCAAAAGGTCAGCGACGCGATCAAGGCTAAAGCAAAGGAATTCGAGGGCGTCGTGAAGATCGGCCGCACCCATCTGCAGGATGCGACGCCGGTGACGGTCAGCCAGGAATTCAACGGCTGGGCAAACCTCGTGGATCGTGACATCGAGAGGATGAAAATGGTGTTGCCGGGATTGATGGACCTCGCGATTGGGGGCACAGCGGTCGGCACGGGCCTTAACGCCCATCCGGAATTTGCCGAGCGTGCGGCGGCCAAGATCGCCGAATTGACGGGCTTGCCTTTCAAATCGCACCCGGACAAATTCGCGGCGCTCTCGGCACACGACGAGGTGGTTTTCGCGTCAGGAGCGTTAAAAACTCTCGCCGCTAGCCTGATGAAGATCGCCAATGACATTCGCTGGCTCGCCTCGGGCCCACGCTGCGGCATCGGCGAGATCTCGCTGCCTGAGAACGAGCCGGGCTCGTCGATCATGCCCGGCAAGGTCAACCCGACGCAGTCGGAAGCGATGACGATGGTCGCCGTGCAGGTGATGGGAAATGATGCAGCCATTGGATTTGCGGGTTCGCAGGGTAATTTTGAGCTGAACGTTTTCAAGCCCGTGATGATCCACAATTTCCTGCATTCGGTCCGGTTGATCCACGACGCCTGCCACGGATTTGTCGATTACTGCATTGCCGGCATCGAGCTCAATCGCGACCAGATCGATCATTATTTGCAGGATTCGCTTATGCTCGTCACGGCATTGAATCAGCATATCGGCTACGACAATGCCGCGAAGATCGCCAAGAACGCGCACAAGAGGGGGATTTCGCTAAAGGAATCGGCTGTGCAGCTAGAATTGCTGACGCCGGAGAAATTTGATGAATTGGTGATCGCCGAGGATATGACGCATCCGTAAGATCTCGTCAGAAAGTTGTATCGCTGGTACGGTAGAAAAACAGGAAATAGACGAGGACGAACAGGATCGATGTGAGCGCCACGGCTATCGTACCGGCGATGATGCCGAATAACTTTGCGCAGCCGGAGCGCTTCTTATGGTGTCGGACCCTCGTTTTGGTAGAAGCCCGAACTGACTGGTGATGATCGTCCTCGTGGACACTCTCGACATTCTCAGAAATATCAAGACTTTCTTCGGTGTCTTCGTTGTTGAATCCCGGCTCGGTTGGGATATCGTCCTGGCGTCCTCTGGCGGCGGTCTTGGGCGTGTATCCCTCGGACGAGCGGAATACCGGCTCAGGCATTACCCATGTGCCGGTATTCTCTTCAGGTTGTTTGAGTTCGTCGCTCATCGCAACTACTCTTCGATATCCAGAACATCCGATCGTGTAATGATGCCCGTTATACGTTTGAAATCTTCGATCAAAACGGCCGGATGGCGCTGCAGTTTCGATTTGATCTCGGCAAGATTTGTATCGACATCGACTATTGGGAAGCTCTTGTCCATCACTTCGCTGACCTTTGCCTCCATCAGCTCGCGGTTGGCGAGCAGTTTGGTTAGCACAGCACTTTCGCTGACGCTGCCGACCGAGGTATGGCCTTCGAGAACGGGAAGTTGCGTCACGCCGTTGGATGTCATTCGCTCGAGAGCTTCGCCGACGGTCTCATCCGGCGAAACC
>CAYSMU010000521.1:0-2520 GCA_964432145.1 uncultured Chloracidobacterium sp. | reverse complement strand
ATGAAGCCGGAACATGTCAGGATGCCGCGGCGTGGGAACGCCGCTTTCACGATCTCAAGTTATGGGAAATCACATCGTTTGCATCGCGAGCGAACATAAAGGGAATGAGTTTCTCGAGGAAGCTCATAATGCCGGTTGGGAAGTGACGCTTGTAACGCGTAAAAAGCTGCTCGACGCGGCCTGGGTGTGGACGGCGCTAAACGATGTCAAGACCGTCGAGGATACTGCGCAGCCGGTCGACTATGTGCGTACGATAACGAATATCGCCGGAGCCAAGGCGATCGACCGTATCGTGGGGCTCGACGAATTTGACGTCATTACGGCGGCATTAGCACGCGAACACCTGCAGCTGCCGGGCATGACGAGCTCGTATCTGCGGCGCTTTCGCGACAAATTGACTATGCGAAACCTTGCTTCGAAGGCCGGCATTCCATGTCCGGAGTTCATCGGAGCGTTCAACGCCGAACAGATAAATGATTTTCTCTCAACGGTCCCGGCGCCATGGATCGTCAAGCCTCGGCACGAGGTCTCGGCGTTCGGCATTCGAAAGTGCGAGACCGCTGACGAGGTCTGGAATGTCCTCAATGACCTGGACAATCGTAATAATTGGCGCGATCATCCGTCACAATTCTTGATCGAAAGGTTCATTGAGGGCCATGTTTTTCATGTAGACTCGGTCGTCGAGGGCGGCAAGGTGCGTGCCTGCGGGGCAAGCCAGTACGGCACGACGCCGTTCAAGGTATCGCATTACGGCGGAGTTTTTACCTCCTCGACGATGTCGTATCGATCGAGCGAGCGAAAGCAGCTTGAAACCCTAAATCGTGCGTTGTTGATGGCTTTTGAGTACGATCGCGGTGTTTCGCATGCTGAGTTCTTACATTGCGATGAGACTGGAGAGTTTTATATGCTCGAGGTCGCCTGCCGTGTAGGTGGAGCTTATATCGCAAACGTACTCGAGCACGCCTGCAACTTCAACCTCTGGCGTGAATGGGCCAAACTTGAGACTTCAACCGCCGAGCATCCGTATGAGCTGCCGAAACTGCGAAAGGATTTTGCCGGTATCACACTCGCCCTGGCAAAGGTAGATGAGCCCGATACGTCGCATTATACCGACGACGAGATCGTTTATCGCATCAACAAACCGAAACACGTAGGGATGATCTTTCAATCGACAAAGCAGAAACGGATCGAGGAGCTGCTGGAGCTATATACCGAGCGCATCTCTAACGATTTCCTCGCCGTTGCGCCGGTCAAGGAAAGATATGATGATTGAGTTTGAAAGCTGAATCTGTAAGAATGCCTTTATGAACAGCGTGATCACCATTTCACCTGATATTCAAAGTGGAGAACCCGTTTTTTCGGGCACTCGCGTCCCGGTTAAGAATTTATTCGAGTATCTAAAAGGCGGCGACACCATTGACGAGTTCTTGGAGGGCTTTCCCTCAGTGAGCCGCGAACAGGTATTAGAATTGCTTAATTTGGCTGAGCATACCTTTACGTTTTCCGAGGCCGTTGTGTATGAAAAGAGTTTTGCTTGACGAAAATCTCGACAGGCGGCTCAAGAACTACTTTTCAGCCGGGATAGAAATCACAACTGTTCCAGATCTCGGGTGGCAGTCAAAGAAAAACGGTGAATTGCTCTCAGCAATGCGTGATGAAGGTCTTGACATACTGCTCACCTCAGATAAAAATCTCCGCTTCCAGCAGAATCTGACGAGTTTCGGGATCCAGGTCGTTGTAATAATTGCTTTCGACAACCGTCTGAAGGCTCTAGTAAACTCGATCACCGCGATCGAAGAAGGACCCATGTTACTAACGGAAACGGACCGTTATGTTGAGATCGACCTTAGGTGAAATGACGCTTGCTCGAAATTGGCCTTTTATCGGCACTAACCGCAAATAAAGTTCTCTTAATGACCTTATCAAAAAATAGCTACACAGGTCCGCCCTCGATTCTCGATCACGATCTTAATCAATATTTTCCGGAGTTGTTGAAATTCGAATCGACCGCCGAAATGGAGGCTTCGGCCCTTTGGCGAAATATCCGCGATGAGGCCCATCGGATCTTGAACGCCGTCGTTGTGGAAGAATTAGCCGACACGCCGACCCACGACGTCGAACCCGTAATCAAGACTCTCGCCTGGAATATCGAGCGCGGCAACCGGTACGAAGGCATCGTCACAGCTCTCAAGAATCACGAAAAACTTAAGGACAAGGACATCCTGCTTCTGACCGAGCTTGATCGCGGAATGGCTCGTAGCGGCAACCGGTTCGTAGCTCGGGACCTAGCCCGTGATCTCGGACTAAATTATGCGTTTGCGCCGGTTTACATTGCTCTCCAGAAGGGAAGCGGTGTCGAATCCGAGATGGAAGGCGAGAACACCTTGTCGATCCACGGCCTTTCGATGTTCTCGCGTTTTCCCATGAATAACGTCCACGCGGTACCTCTGCCGAACGGCAAGGACAAAATGTGGGGCAAGGAGAAGCGGCTCGGCTGGCTGCGGGCGTTATTTGCCGACA
>CAYSMU010000520.1:1359-2521 GCA_964432145.1 uncultured Chloracidobacterium sp. | reverse complement strand
ATTTCTTCCACGGCGATATTAGTTGGGAACGATTCCGCAGCCTGCTCTCGAGCGAGAACGCGGAGCGCGAGATCGAATCGGATTCCACTGATTTTGTGCCGGAAAATTAGTCTTTTCACTGTTCAATGCGTTGCCCTTTTTGCTCAACAATCGAAGATAAGGTCGTCGATTCGCGTGAGGCGAAGGACGGCGATTCGATCCGGCGGCGGCGTGAATGCCTGGGCTGCGGGCGGCGTTTCACGTCCTACGAACGCATCGACGAGATCCCGTACATGGTCGTCAAGAAGGACGGCAAGCGCGAGCATTTTTATCGGGACAAGGTCATGGCCGGCTTGCTGCGGGCCTGTGAAAAGCGGCCTATCTCGATGACCCAACTTGAAAAGATCGTTGACGAGGTCGAGAAGAATGTTCAGGATTCGCTTGACCGCGAACTTGTTACAACCGAGATCGGCAAGATCATCATGCGGCGGCTAAAGGCTCTCGATAAAGTCGCGTATGTCCGTTTTGCTTCAGTCTACCTCGAGTTTGCGGATGTATCGGAATTCATGAGCGAACTGAAAGCGCTTGTCGGGTCGCGGACCTTGGCGGAGAAGAAAAAGAAGAAAAAATAAAGTGCGTGCCGGGCGCATTTTTGAGAATTTCCGACAAACGCGCCGGTTTTGCCCCAAATCCCGTTTTGTCACATCTTTGCAGGCCTCTGTCGCCCAAAAAAACCCTTCGTCGCGTCCAAACACCCCCGATTGTTCGAAGGTTGTAGCTGACGTTGCCCTCGGCCACGGGATTGGTTCGCGTGAGCAAGATCTTGGTCGACTTCTGAGCTCTTGCGCTCGTCACGAGGAACAACAAGAGGACAAGATAACAAATAGGAGAAATCGTTCTCATCAACATAAAAACTCCTGCCGGCAGGAACCGGCCCAAACGGTTCCGGGTGGTGTGAGCCGGTCCGAGGACGACGCAACGTCGTCTCGAGTTCAGACCCAAACACGTAGTTAAAAAAATGAGAAGCTTATAAAGTCTTTAAAGGGTTTTTATCACAACCTCTCGTAGAAGTCACGTCTGAAGAACGGAGGGAATTTAGGTGCTTGCACCGCCCGTCTGACGAAAATAACTGCGGTGGTATCCGGGGCCTTAGCGGCGGGAGTCGCATAGGCCAGAAAGGCGG
>CAYSMU010000520.1:0-1349 GCA_964432145.1 uncultured Chloracidobacterium sp. | reverse complement strand
CGGCATCGTTGCCCTTTATCGCCCTTTCTCTTAACATAGAAGGTTATGGTCGATCTCGACGAATTTCCTGTTGCTCTCTCTGAAACCGATGCTATCGAGCCGATGGTGCAGATCCCGGCCGAGCTGCCGGTGCTCCCGTTGCGCGACATAGTTATCTATCCGTTCATGATCGTGCCGCTTTTTGTTTCGCGTGACCGTTCGATCCGTGCGGTCGAGGAAGCGTTAAATAAGGACCGCATGATCCTGCTCGTCTCGCAGAAGGACGTAAACAAAGAGGAGCCTGAACAAGAAGACCTCTATAAGGTCGGCACGGTCGCGATCATCATGCGAATGCTGAAGCTGCCTGACGGGCGGATCCGCATTCTGATCCAGGGGCTCTCGCGTTGCCGTGTCGATAAGGTCAAAGGCAGCGGACAATACGTCGTTTCCAACGTTACGCCGATCAGCGAGCCGATGGGATTGGAAAACTCGCTCGAGGTCGAGGCTTTGGTGCGCAACATCAGAGGCTCGATGGACCGGGCGGCCAGCCTGGGCAAGAATATCTCGCCCGAGGTGCTGGCGATCATCGCCAATCTCGACGACGCCGGGCGTTTGGCCGACCTCGCGGCTTCGAATCTTGAACTCAAGGTCGAAGATGCTCAATCGGTACTCGATATCGAAGATCCGATCCTGCGCCTTCGACGCGTCAATGACCTGCTGAGCAAGGAGATCGACGTTCTTACCGTTCAGCAGGAGATCAACGCCCAGGCGCGCTCCGACATTGACCGTTCGCAGCGGGAATATTTCTTGCGCCAGCAGCTGAAGGCCATTCAGGCGGAACTTGGCGAGGGCAACGAGCTTTACGAAGAGATAGAACAGTATCGCGATAAGATCCTAAAGTCGAAGATGCCCGAGAATGCCGAGGAAGAGGCGCTTCGTCAGCTCAAGAAACTCGAGCGGATGCATCCTGACACGGCCGAGACCGCGACGCTGAGAAACTGGCTCGACATAATGACCGACCTCCCATGGTCAAAGGCGTCGAAGGACAATCTCGACCTTCCGAAGGCCGAACGCATCCTCGACCAGGACCATTACGGCCTCGAAAGGGTAAAGGAACGCATCGTCGAATCGCTCGCCGTGCGGAAATTGCGTGAGAAGCCGAAAGGCCCGATCCTCTGCCTCGTCGGCCCGCCGGGCGTCGGCAAGACGTCGCTCGGGCGTTCGGTCGCGAGGGCGTTAAACCGAAAATTCGTTCGTCTCAGCCTCGGCGGACTTCATGATGAAGCCGAGATCCGAGGGCATCGGCGAACTTACGTCGGAGCTATGCCGGGACGCATCATTCAGGCTATACAGCAGGCCGGGACGAACAA
>CAYSMU010000519.1:0-2530 GCA_964432145.1 uncultured Chloracidobacterium sp. | reverse complement strand
TCCGCATCGGGCGTAGCTGCGGGAACGGCCGTTGCGGCCGGAACCGGCGTGGTGGTCGGCTGTGGATTCTGGGTCTGGATGCCGGGTAAGCCGTTGCAGCCCAAACCGACAAAAAGTGCCGCAACAGATGCGAGGCACAGATTAAGTAGATTTCGCTCCATTTCTCCCCTCCGGGCAATATTTGCCAAGGGCAGTACCGGCGACATTCATCGCCGAACAAAGTTGTCCTGCTAACTTCGACCGCAAGAAACGTGCCAGCCCGAACGGGCTTGATAGTCGCCTACTTACGCCGGATCTGGATCGTGTCGATCCGGATCGTGACTAACGATGTGAATATCTTCGTGGCAGATCGAAATTATTCGCATCGAATCGCCTTTGATTATCGTCGGAGAGGGCAATCCAGCCTTGTTTGGCATGGTAATGGTGGCACGTGGCTTGCGCATATAAGTCATTAGAGCATTTCGCGTTGCCTCCGACAGCATCTCGGTTCGTTCAAATGCGAACCCGGTTCGCGCGCGAAATGCTGAAGTCCCGGCGATATTTGGAGGTGCACTATGAAACGATCACAACTTTGGCTGTTAATCGCTGCCGCTTGTTTAATATTTCCGCTCGCTGGATCAACGGCCGCCCAAGCGACGATCGGCGGCGACGTACTCGAGGTGATCGAGAATTACAAAGGGATCTGGAAGGCAACGGCCCCGTTCAGTTTTACCGGAAACGGAATACTCAGGTTCGATCACGAGGCGGCCCCTTACTGCGAGTGCGGGCGAGCCGGACACCAGTATTTCGTTATCCAGTACAGGAAGAAGGGATCGTCGGGCGATTGGATCAACGGACTGCCATACACAAAACTGCTAAAGGAGCCTGTTTATACTCCCTATCCGTGGAAAGACGGTCAAACTCTTAACTGGGTTACCGAATACGAAACGCTTCCGGGAGCAGAAACCCAGGAATATCGTGTTTTGATCACGCCTGCGGGCTATCGGTCAGGCGACGCGTGGTTTCAGCCCAATCAGCGCCTGACAGTGGTAGCTACGTTTCGGACAGACTCCGGTTCAACCGGAGCACAGAACATAACATGGACGACCCAGGCGGACGGCTGGCGGGGACAGAATGGGACTAGATTTACGCTTCGCTGCCCGGGCGGCGGCTCACTCTCGGGCCGGCTGTGGGGCACCGACATATTCACCGATGATTCGTCCATTTGCCTGGCCGCAGTCCATGCCGGATTTATCGATACGTCGGGTGGGACGGTAACCATAGAGATCAGGCGAGGCGAAAGCTCGTATCGCGGTTCGGTGCGAAATGGTGTCACCAGCACGGCCTATGGCGGCTGGCACGGCAGTTTCGTATTTATCGGCGGGCAACCCGATCCGCAGCCTGAGTTTATGTCAATAAACTGGGGAACGCAGGCAACAGCCTGGCGCGGCCAAAACGGGGCTAGGTATCGACTCTCGTGCCCGTCCGGCGGCGCCACCTCGGGCCGGCTCTGGGGAACCGACCTTTACACGGACGACTCATCCATCTGCCTGGCCGCGGTCCATGCCGGGCTCATCGGCACCTCAGGCGGCAATGTGATCATCGAGATACGTCCCGGAGCTGCCTCTTACGCAGCGTCCTCGAGGAACGGAGTGACCAGCACTCCATACGGAAGTTGGACGGGGAGCTTTGTTTTCGTCAGGGAATGACACGATGGCAGAATCGGTCTTCCAGATCCGCGGGATTTCCAAGATCTACCAAATGGGCGATGTGGCTGTCCATGCGTTACAATCGGTCGATCTTGACCTCTATCGCGGCGAACTTGCCGTTCTGCTTGGCCCGTCTGGCAGCGGCAAGTCCACTCTGCTGAATATCATCGGCGGCCTCGACATCCCAACCGAGGGCGAGGTGATCTACGCCGATCACGACCTGACGAAAGCGACCGACGCACAATTGACCGTGTATCGCCGGGACCACGTCGGGTTCGTTTTCCAGTTTTACAACCTTATCCCAAGTCTGACAGCGTTTGAAAATGTCGAACTTATAACCGACATTGCCGCAGAACCGATGAATGCAATGGACGCGCTCGAGATCGTCGGGCTCAAGGAACGCTTGAACCACTTCCCCGCACAATTGTCCGGCGGTGAACAGCAGCGTGTCGCTATCGCGCGTGCGATAGCTAAACGGCCCGACGTTCTGCTTTGCGACGAACCTACCGGCGCGCTCGATTTTGAGACCGGCAAGATCGTCCTCGAGGCGATCGAAAAGGTAAATCGCGAGCTTGGTACGACAACGGCGGTCATCACACACAATGCATCTATCGCCCGGATGGCAGACCGGGTGATCAGGATAGGCAGCGGCCAGATCATTTCGATCGACCGCAATGAACACAAGGCTCGGCCCTCCGAGCTTAGTTGGTGAGGTAAATAAAATGGACGGAGCACATTTACATCTGATACTCAATCATATTCCGGTTCTTGGGCTGCTGGTCGGATTTCTGATGCTGGCCTGGGGCACGATCCGTGGGTACAGCGATGTTCAAAAAGCGGCT
>CAYSMU010000518.1:0-2532 GCA_964432145.1 uncultured Chloracidobacterium sp. | reverse complement strand
GCCGAGGACCCGCAACTGCCGCCGCGAGCGTGGCCGCCGGATCAACTTGGTGCCCCGCCGCCTCCGTTTGTTCCCGAGGCATACGTTCCCGACACACTGGAAGAGACGGTCCGCCGCAGCGGACTGGCTTACTCGGCGGGCATCGTTTTTTTCGTTTCAGTCGCATTTATGCTGCTGCTCGGCTGGCTGGTCGACCTTTTGCTCGGCAGCTCGCCGTTCGGCCTCGTCGCCGGCATTGTGATCGGGTCGGCGATCGGCTTTATCCAGTTCTTTTACATCAGCAAGCAGATCTACGAGCCGTCCAACAAGAAGTCCGAGATACGGACGCTGATGTCGGGGCCGGAAGACGATGATAATGGCGCCGGACTTTGAGATTCCGTGATTTATTAGTAAAATTTGAGGTTTGCGATGGCCGAGGATCTTGATCCTGTGACAACCACTGGTCCGGCGATCTCGCATCGCGGTATTTTGACAATAATGGCTGTGCTCGTCGTGGCGAGCGCGATCGCGGGTTTCGTGTTTGGCGGGCCGCGGTTCGGTTCAGGCGTGATATTTGGCGGCGTTTTGTCTTTCGCCAACTACTTCTGGCTTGAACGCTCAACGCGGGCGATGTTCGAGCCGACAGCGATCGCGACGTCCGGCATCCTGGCAGCCAAGTATATTTTGCGTTACGTCGTTATCGGCGGCATTCTGCTCCTCGTCTATTTGACCGGTGCGTTGCCAATGACGGCGGTGATCCTGGGGCTGGCGGCGTTTGCCTTTGCCGTGGTCATTCAGGGTTTGAAGAATATTATTTCGAGTACTTTTTAGAAGGTCTTTATCATGTTCTTATTTGCAGAGAGTGGTGGTCACCACCAGCCTTTGATCGTCGAGTTTATCAATCACTACCTCGGTGAACCGGTACACCATTTCCAGGTGACCTACACCGAGCCGATGTGGAATAAATACGTCTTTTCAAAGTTCGGCACGACCGCTGCCAAGGCATTTGGCCCGTACACCGTCGAGAACGCCATTCCCTGGCAGACGATAATGTTTGTGATCGCCTGTATCATCACGGTAATTCTCGTTAGCCTGCTCAAGGGAAAGCTCTCCGAGGAAGATCCGAAGCCCGGTCAGCTCACGCTTGAGGCCGGCTACCTCGCCGTCAAGGACATGATCTCGAGCATTATCGGCGAGAATGGTTCTCGGCACTTTCCCGTTGTCGCGACCTTCGGTTTGCTGATCCTTGTGTCGAACCTGATGGGTCAGTTCCCGATGTTCATGTCGCCGACGGCTTCAGTGAATGTGACCTTTGCTCTCGGCATCTCTTCGTTCGTTTATTACAACTACGTCGGCATCTCGGAAAACGGGCTTCTGGCTTATATTAAGCACTTTGCCGGGCCGAAATTACCGCTGCTGATGCTGCCGATAACCGGCCTCATCTTCGTGATCGAGATCATAAGCAGCACGATCAGGCCGTTCACGCTTGGCGTTCGTTTGTTTGCAAACATGTTCTCGGATGAAAAGGTCTTTCTTGAGATCACGAAGATCTACCCGCCCGTAACGCATTTCATCGTGCCGCTTGTACTGACGCTGCTCGGTGTCTTTGTTGCGTTTGTGCAGGCGTTCGTGTTCACGCTGCTCTCGATGATCTATATCGGCGAGGTCAGCCATCATGGGCATGACGATCACGAACATCATGACGAGGAGTCCCACGGCGATGCCGCCGTGGCCCATGCAGTGTAAGCCTGTTTGAAATGAATTCTGGACGTTGGTTCTTGGTTTTGAGTTGCCGTCGGCTTCAGCCGACGGATACAGTTACCGATCTGTGTTTCGGGCTTTAGCCCGTATGCGGGCTAAAGCCCGGATGTAACTTGGGGGGATGCCCTTACCGTTGCCTGAAGGCAACGGCAATTGAAAAGAAGATTTTCAGTCGGTTGGCAACGACCGCTGTAAATACGGAAAATCGTTTAATAGCAACTATGCCCGCACGCTACAGGCGGTATGGACTCTTTGGGAGTATAAAATCCATGCAATACCGGAAGCGAGGCGAAATCATACAATGCAACGATCTTCCTTTAGTTAAATAGAAAGGAGAATAAAAATGAAAAAGTATAAATACGTTTTATTTGCGACGCTTGCTATCGCTCTGATGGCGGTTGCGACCATGGCACAGGGTGCGGCTGACAACGAATCGACCGTCAACGGCTACAAGGCTCTCGGCGGAGGCATCGGCTTCGGCCTCGCGGCTGGCTTGGCCGGTATCGGCCAGGGCCTCGTTGGCTCACGTGCTGCCGAGGGTGCTGCCCGCAATCCGGGTGCAGCCGGCACAGTCCAGACGATGATGATCATCGCTCTCGCTCTGATCGAGTCACTCGTGCTCTTCGCTCTGCTCATCGTTTTCGTCAAGCTTTAATTCGAAACGAATGACATTTGGAGACGCGGATGCGGCCACTTGGCCTCGTCCGCGAGTTCGTTTGCCTCAAGCGAAATATCCTCTTGTGTCCGCGGTAGCAGAGATTTATTCTTGTAGTTGCAACATGAAAGATTTTC
>CAYSMU010000517.1:0-2549 GCA_964432145.1 uncultured Chloracidobacterium sp. | reverse complement strand
CTCGAACGGGCAAGGTATTTATTACCGCTGGGGCCTTTTCTCCGACATGCCTGTACCGGGCGACTACGACGCTGACGGCAAGACGGACGTTGCGGTTTACCGCAATGGGGAATGGTGGATCAGAAAGAGCTTTACGAGTACCGTTTCCGTCGCCAATTTCGGACTCGCATCGGATGCGCCGGTGCAGAACTTGTATGTTAAGTGACCGTACCGTGCTCGGCCATTTATGCACGGCGAATGTGGAGGTTTTTGTATGAATAGATCAGTTTTATTTCGGTACGGATCGACTGCGTCTCGATCGATATATGCCATGTTTGCGGCCCTCGCGTTAGCGAGCGGCGCTGCCGGTCAGAATATTGATCAGGCACCTTCTTCAACCGGCAGTGGAGCGGGCACCGCTGCGAAGACCGGTGATGAGGTGAAAGTCACCTTTGACACGAAAGAGGTTGGCATCATTTACTTTGAGGCGAACGGGAAACGCTATAAGGTCAATACGCTCACGCATACGATGGAACTTATGCCTGGCGAGGTCTCGACGGTCCAACCGTCGCCATCGGGAGTCGCAGCGGCCCCTCCTACAGCAAAGCAAGACGACGCGGAAGACTATTACGCGTATGAGACGGGCGACGAGCCATTCGATTACCGCCTGGTGAACGTTCCTACCGCAAAGAAAGTGCCCAAGGGCACGTGGAATATGTCGTTCACGCACAGATTTTCTCAGCCGCTCAGGCCTTTCGGTGAGAGCGGACGGCAACTGCTCGGCTTTGACAGCATGTCGATGTCGTCATTCGGGATAATGTACGGTATCACGAATAAATTCTACGTGAATGCCTACCGCTCTCCGGTGTGTCAGCGGTCGCTCTGCCGAACGATCGAGATCGGAGCCGGTTACCACTTCACCGACCAGGACGAAAGGTCACCGCTCGCAGTCTCGATCTACGGCAGCGTGGAGGGGAACGATAACTTTACCAAACAGTACACTTACAATCTTCAGGCAATGCTCTCGAGGCGATTCGGCAAGCGTGTATTCTTGCACTTCGCACCGGCAGTTCACATCAACTCGAACGGCCAACGGCGATTCGATCCGAACCCCGCCGATTACACTCCTCCGGACCCTGCGCTGGCATTCAGGCAGCCGGCACATACGTTTTCGTTCGGAACGGGGATCAATGTCAGGATCACGCCGACAGTCTCGGGGATCTTTGAATTCACCCCGCGGACGGGCTTCAAGCTCGGCCAGGTCCAGCCCATATTCGATCCTGATTTCAACGTGACCGGATTCAAGAGCACGTCTTTTCCGGAAATGGGTATTGGCTTGCAGTACCTGCGGGGAAAACACTCGTTCACGCTCACGCTGTCGAACACACAGACGACGACGACCAGCCGGTACAATTCGAGCAATCTTGTCCTGAAGCCAAAGGACCTGGTCATCGGCTTCAACCTGTTTCGGCGCTGGTGATCGGCCGAGATCGCCCGCACGAAAAAAAGGATCGCGAGGTCGGAACGCGGTCCTTTTCTTTTTTCAAGATCTATCGAACTCGGCCTCTCTGGCCCCCGGAAACCGGTCGCCGGAAACAGGCAGTTGGGTCACCGGAATATGCTCGCTGGTCACCGGAATATGCTCCCGGGTCACCGGAATAGGCTTCCTGGTCACCGGAAAACGGCAGTTAGGTCACCGGAAAACCGTTGCTGGGTCACCGGTTTTTCACCGTCCATTCCGCGAAAAAAAGACCCGATCCGGCCCCGGGCTGTCCCCCAAAACCCCCAAAACCACCACCGCATCGCGTGAGCCCCAAAACCACCACCGCAACACCCACAACGCACCCGCAACCTATAGCCAGCGGAGACTCCCAACGCCGTTCGCAACCCTCTACACAAGAAACTCTATAAACGGGATATACCCGTGAAATTCAACAGGTTCAACACGCTTCAAAGAACTCCACCAGTCTTTACGTCCCCCGGCGACAAACCAACTCCGCTTGATCGGGAGATAATAGCCGCGAACCCCCTCTCAAACCCAAACCAATAAAGGTCGATTATTGGATTAAGAAAAAACCCGTAGTGTGGTATTTTTGCTAGGTAAAATACTTAATGTCTTCCAAGTTCTTTACTAATAGCTCAGAGCGCAGCCTTTTCGATAAGTTCAAGGGAATTATCGAGGCGATGAAGGACCTGTACGCCTTTCATGCCGTGGTCGGCTATTTTCGTTCGTCGGGTTATTTCAAATTGCAGCCATACTTAAAGGATCTGAAGGAGATCAAGATCCTGGTTGGCATTAATGTCGATCAGATGTTTGCCGAGACTCAGCGAAAAGGCCTTCTTTTCTTCGGCGATGAGGTGAAAGCCAAGCACGAATTTCTGAAATGGTTTATTGAAGACGTTCGTCAGGCTAAGTATTCTGAAGAAGTTGAAAACGGAATTCTGCAATTTGTTACCGATCTTATCTCAGGCCGCATAGAGGTCCGCGCCCATAATTCCAAGGCGATACACGCAAAGTTCTATCTATTCCTCCCGGAAAACCACAACGCTAATTCCGACGGCTGGGTGAT
>CAYSMU010000516.1:2307-2554 GCA_964432145.1 uncultured Chloracidobacterium sp. | reverse complement strand
GACCGTGGTCCTGGCCTTCTATGTCCTGGCGTTTACCGGCGGCTGAACGAAGGAAATGAAGGCGTATCAGGCTGATATCGCCAAATTCGAAGCAGCTAACACTAAGGTCTTCGGCCTTAGCATGGATGCGTCCCCGTCGCTTAAAGCGTTTGCCGCATCAATAAACGTGACGTCTGTGCCGATGCTTTCCGATTGGAACCGAACGGTCACCAAAGATTATGGCCTGTTTAACGAGAGCAACGGCTAC
>CAYSMU010000516.1:0-2297 GCA_964432145.1 uncultured Chloracidobacterium sp. | reverse complement strand
GTTTGTGGTTGATAAGGAAGGCAAGATCGCGAAGATAGTACTCGGCGGGCCGGCTCTTGAGACTTCTGGCGCATTAGAAACGTGCAACCTGTTGGACAAGAAGCTCGTCGTCGCACCACCCAAACCTTAATGTATTATGAGGATCGCTCGACTATTTCGGGCGATCCTCGCTCGGTTTTTGGGGTTAATTAACTTCTCAGATCTTCCGTCTCAATTTCCGCGGTCGAGAGATCGCCGTTGGCGTCTTTCATCAATATTTCGATACGACGCTCGGCTTTGGTCAGCCTTTCGCGGCATTCACGCGAGAGCTTAATTCCCTTTTCAAACAGTTCGAGACTCTCTTCAAGAGGCAGGTCACCGCTTTCAAGTTTACCGACGATCTCTTCCAACTCGGCAAGTGATGTTTCAAACGACTTTTCCATAACTACCTGATCAACTGCTCGGCCTGCCTGAGCAGGTCGGCGATATTCCCGACGCCGAGCGAATCCGCCGTGTCACGCGTTAGGCCCTTTGATGCGATCTCGATGATCTGTTGACCGATCGTTCGGGCTATTTCCGTCGCGAGTTGTTCCTCTTTCACTCCAACGACCTGCCACCTGTCGCCTCGCCTTCGCATCCGAACTTCAAACTTGTGCTCCGGATTCTTACTCTTAACAAACGCAGTATCACCGCTGATGACGATATCCAGATATTGATCGGCCCCGATCACCATGCCGAAAAACGGGACATTGCCAAATCGCTCTGCACGTTCGCGGATCACTCGCGGCAATTCCGCTCTCGCACGGTCCTTAACGGCGGGCAGGATCGGCATCGCCATTTTTGCGACCTTCGCCAGGACAGGTTGAGGAACGCCGCGGCCATAAAGCTCGATCGCCTTGTCGGTGATCTGCGGAACAAAATCATCGACGACAGCATTAATATCCACAAATTCGTCGATCGCCTGCTTGTCATCTCTTTTTGCGGCATCTACAAGCAGAGCAAGCGAGTATTGAGGCGTATACTTCAGTCTTTGGTAATAAACGAACCCGCCGACTCCTACGACCAGCAGAAAAACTAAGATCACGGCTGCGATGATCGCAATGGAACGCTTCGACATTAATCCTCGGATGACAAAACCTTGGCGTTCAGTTTCCCACGCTCGAGACGGATTTTCAATATTTCGCCCGGTTCGACATTCGACGCATCGCGGACGATGGTCCCATCCGCGGCCTGTGTGATCGAGTAGCCGCGATTTAATACCGCGAGCGGTGACAGCGTGTGGAGCTTTGCCATCTGCACCTTAAGAGATTCTTCTCTTGCCTTCAACGATCTTTCGACAGATATGATCGACCGGCGGTCGAGTACCGAACGCCGATTGGCAAGATCGACAACCTTTGCTCGTAAGCCGGACGGCGTAAGTCGCGCCGTCGTACCGAGGAACCGCTCACGGGCTCGCTGCACGGTCGCGGCAAAACGGTGTTCCAGATCGAAAACCGCGTTGTCCATTTTCATCGAGGCATCGTACATCAATCGGTCGGTGAGTTCGTGAAGCCGCTCTTCACCTGACGCGAAGGTATTGAAAATGTCTTCCTCACGTGCCGCGACGATCTCGGCAGCGGCGGTCGGCGTTGCAGCTCGAAGATCGGCGATCATGTCCGAGATCGTCCAGTCGACTTCGTGTCCAACGGCCGATATGACCGGAACCTCACTTGAACGTATAGCCCGGGCAAGAGCTTCGTCGTTGAAAGCCCAAAGGTCCTCGCTCGAACCGCCGCCCCGCCCAACGATGATCACATCGATCCTGTCGGCGGCCGGCAACGAGCTGTTGTACCTATTCAGTGCCTCGAGCGCCCGCCGAACACTGTCCGCGGCTCCCTCACCTTGGACGAGAGCCGGAGCCAGAATGATACTGACCGAACGTGCCCGCCGCGAGAGATTGTAAACAATGTCGTGAAAGGCTGCCCCCGATTTGCTCGTGACCACGCCAACTTTCTTCGGAAAGAATGGTATCTGCCGCTTCAATTCGGGTGCGAACAGACCTTCGCCTTCAAGCCTTGCTCTTATCTGTTCAAATGCTGCCTGAAGGGCTCCTTCGCCCGACGGTTCTAACGTTTCGACGACGATCTGGGTCTCACCTCGCGATTCGTAAAAACTGATCCTGCCGCGGACCCGCACCGTAATACCGTTCTCAGGCCTGAAACGGATCCTAAAATTCGTGCCCTTCCAACAAACGCATTTTATCTGTGCCAAACCGTCGTTCAGGTTGAAGTACCAATGGCCCGAGGCGGCTCGAACAAAATTGACCACCTCGCCCTCGA
>CAYSMU010000515.1:0-2554 GCA_964432145.1 uncultured Chloracidobacterium sp. | reverse complement strand
CGTCTTTCTTCCTTTGCATCCTTTGCAGGCTTGGCGTGAGAGAATCGGATCTCACGCATGGCTCGCGAAGAACGCAACGAGGACGTAAATAAGAGCGGCCAATCAGCTATCTGCCAATTTGAACGATAATCGGTCACGATGCGACAAAATTTGTCACTGCGAAATGACGCGATATGTCATTCGATCTCACAGTGCCTATGGAATAACGTCACTTTGACCTGCGGCCTCCGAAGAGGACACGGCCGGTCAGATCAAATTGATCGAAAACCGAGCAATTCCGTAAGATATCGTAAATACGGGGTTTAAACGTAAGGAAGCCCGGCCTTTTGGGCCGGGCTTTTAATGGTAGGACAACTGAAGGAACGCTCGGAAGGATGTAGAGCACAGTGGCAAACCGCGCTCGGAGTAGTGGTGGCGGCGGGGTCTTGATCAACTTCATCAAGCTAGCCGCTGTGTATATAGCACGTGGCGTGCCACGAACTGAGGTCAAAGTTAAAAGTTCAAAGTTCAAAGTTAAGGAAAAAGAAAAAAGCCCGTATATACAGGCTTTCGAGCGGAAATAATATTTGGAATTGATCAGGCTTTCTGACTTAGAACCTTAAACTTTGAACTTTGAACCGCCATTGCGCACTATTTAGAGCATCTTTCTGACAGTCTTTGTAACGCAAGGGCGTCCTGATCGTCTTTCCCGATCTCGAGGGCCGATGCGGCGTAGGTCTTTGCCTGCATGCAATCGCCCTTTTCAACGTAGATCTTACCCAAAGAAACGTGTGCTTCGATCAGCCTGTTGTCCCAAAATATCGAGGTCTTGAACGAGCTGATCGCCTGGTCGATGTCTCCGCGGCGAAGGTGGATCTTGCCCAGCAGCAGATAGCTCTCGGCGCTCATCGGTTCACTGGCCAAAACACGGCGGAGCGTCGCCATCGCGTCGTCGTCGTTCCCGCTCTTTATATAGGCACGTGCCTGGGCGAGCAGCGTATCGGTCTCGCTAACGAGCGGAGCCGCTGCCACCGGCCGCCGGCTCAGCACGACCGCGACGAAATCCTTCCTTGCCGGCTGGACGACTCTCAGGCTGACGTCGGGCAGTGTTCTCGACTTCTGCCATTCCTTCTCAAGATTTGCGTACTTATTATTCGCCGTGAGATACAGCCTTGCCTGGTTGTCGATATCGGCGGCGGTCGGATCTTTGAGCGATTCGAGCGTCTTGGCGAGAATGTAATACGCCTCGCCGTCTCGCGGGTTGATCACGATCGCGTTTCGCATCTGGGCCGCCGAGTCGAAATAATTGCCATTCAGAAATAATGCCGTTGCGTAGTTAAATCGCACACTCGCGTCATCGGGTGACGAGTCGGCCGCCTTTTTCAAAAGCTCGATCCCTTCATTAAGCAAGGCCGCAGCCTTTGCCGGGTTCTTCTTTTCGGCACGCGAACCCTGGACGGCGATCGCGCCGAGTGCATTGTAAACTGTTGTCAGCTTCAGGTCCTCGGTCAGCGGCCTCAAGGTCGCGATCGCCGATTCAAAATTCCCCTGCTGCAAAAAGAGCAGGCCGATGTAAAATGACGCCTCGGCAAACGACTCGTCGCTGCATTGTGCCGGCTTTTTGTCGGCCTTTGCCTTTTCGCGGCATTTAACGTTTTGGCTGATCACACGCTCGAACGAGGCTATCGCGTCGTTGCCCTTACGCGTCGAGAGATAAAGATGTCCCAGCTCGAGTTCGGCCTCGACGTATATAGCTCCGCCGACAGCTTCGGAATATAAACGCGATGCGTTCTTGAAAAAAATCTCGCGAGCCTCGACGGTCGTCGTCAGCAGGCCCTTGATATACGCCTCGAAAGCCTTGGCCGGAACCTTATTCGCCCGCTCGATCATCTCGTTCTGCGAATACGGGAGCGATTTATCTCGCTGGTACAAGACATGATAGGCGATCTGGCCCTGGATGGTCTGTAGATTTCCCAACGCGTCCGTTAGCGTGATATCGCGGGTGACCTGGCGGCCGTCGATCATCTCGCTCATGAACCGGCCCTCGTTCACGCGAATCATCTTTGCCGTCACGTTGATCGTCGCAGCCGTGTCCGCACCCGCCGGAATGATGTTGTAGCGGCCTGAGATCAAGAGCGTCGAATTGCTCTCGCGAGCAAGCTTGAGCGACGTCGCAAGGCTTGGCAGCGTCGTAAGCGGAATTCTCAGCCGTTGTTGCAGCACTTTGCGCTCTTCGTTTGAGATCACGTTTAGCGTCGGCACCTTGAGCAGGTCTGAGAGCGAATCGGCAAAGCTCTCACCGACCCAGTTAAACTCCGGTTTGCCCGACGTATTCTCAAACGGCAGCACGATAACGACGTCTGTCGCCGGCTGCGTCTGGCCGAAACCGAAAAGGGCGGCAAGCAAAGTAATGATCGAGGCAATGATTGGCTTTTTCAGCATTCGCGTCCTATAAAACAAAATTCGCTCGGCGGGCGAGCGAATTGCGGTCGAATAAATATGATGCAAAATTGCCGTAAATAGATGGTATCCGGTACGGGATTTGAACCCGTGTTGCCGCCGTGAAAGGGCGGTG
>CAYSMU010000514.1:0-2557 GCA_964432145.1 uncultured Chloracidobacterium sp. | reverse complement strand
GATGTCAATAACGTCGCCCTTTATTCCACCAAGCTGCACACGGTCGCCCGGGTTATAGAAGCCAGCGAAAGTTACCGCAAACCAACCGGCAAAACTGGCGATCACTTCCTGCAATGCAAACGCCACTCCGGCGCCGGCAACACCCAAAGCCACCGTCAATCCGCCACGACGATCGCTAAAGAGAACGGCGAGAGATAGAATGATCGCGAGATACGTCAGAAACGTGAGGACTTTACGCAGACGGTATCGACTGTCGCTGGCGGTTACGTAGTTTGTTATCGAGCTGCGGGCAATGCGGGAGATCACAAAAATGACCACGAGCACGAGCGCCGCAATAATGAACTTACGTACGGTTGGATCGAGTAACCACGAATTCAGAGCTTCCTGCATCCTTCGCTCCTCAAATAGAAACCCGCACGGCGAAATTGACGCCGTCGGCGATAATATCGTATCGCCCGTCCTTTATGAAAGCGATACCAAGAAGCCGTCCTCGGTCATATCGCTCTCTGTGAGTGACCCAAGACTCAAGGATTCGGTCTCACTATCTCGTAGTAAGTGCTGATCTCCGGCGTCGAGATCCTGACCTTTAACCATTCCTCGATCTTTTCACGATCCGCGGTCGGCAGGGCCGTCTCAGTCCTGATGATAGCCACCCAAATTACCGACTGAGTCGTTTCGTCGTTGCTGATCACCTTTTGAATGACACCCGACCTGATCGATGGATACTGGACACTCAGCTCGTCAATGATCTGTTTGCCGAGCACCCGCTCCGCATCGGTGGCGGCTATCCTGTCTTTCAGAATTCTCAGCTCCTTTTCTTTTTCATTGAGAACGTTGGTCAACTGTTTCGTCTGATCGTTTTCCTCACCATTTTTCGCATAAGCGAACCCCTGCTCGATCGTCAGTTCCGTACCTGCGAGTCCGTGGGCAGGGAGCTTCGACCTAAGTTCCTCGATTTTGTCTTCCGGGATGTATTCACCGCCGTAGGTGAGCTTGATCTTTCCGGTCTTGCCGTCGATCACCTTCTTTAGAAGATAATCATTTGGAAACACCGCCTCGATTTCGATGAACTGGTTTGCCCGCTGCCTAAAGCGATTTTGCTGGACTATGTCATACCCAAAATAGATACTCGGCAACAGCGTAAGGATGACGACGCCCCATACGATCCGCTTTGCAACAAGCTCGTCTCTCTCATTCGGGAGAGCTTTATATGGAAAGTGTAAAAAGCGGGCTGTCACCAAGGTCGCGAGCGAGATAAAGACGGTGTTGATCACGAAAAGATACAGCGCGCCGCTAAAATAGGTAAAGTTCCAATTCGCCAGCCCATACCCGGCGGTACACAGCGGAGGCATCAAAGCGGTCGCGATCGCTACACCGGGAATGACGTTAGCCTTTTTACGACTTGAAACCGCCAAGATCCCGGCCAAGCCGCCAAAGAAAGCAATGAGCACATCGTAGATATTGGGCGAGGTCCGCGCGAGTATCTCGGAGGACGCCTCGCTGAGCGGGGATAACGCGAAAAATATAGTCGATGTGATCAGTCCTACGACGAGGGCGAATAGATAGTTGTAAAGAGCCTTGCGAAGAAGTGCGAGATCGTTGATCGCCATTCCCATGCCGAGTCCCATGATGGGCCCCATTAAAGGCGAAACAAGCATCGCTCCGATAACGACGGCGGCCGAGTTGACGTTAAGACCGAGCGAGGCGATAAAGATCGCGAAGACAAGGATCCATAGGTTGGTGCCCTTAAATTCGACGCCATCATCGACACTTTGAATGACCTTCTGGAAGTCTTCCTTCTCTTTGTTTAGTCGAAAGTTGTCGATTATATTATCCATCACGAATAGCCGGCAATTGATGACCAATGGTGAGACTGACAGAAAGCAAATCTACTTGCAATGCCCTTGTATCTGCCGGAAAATGTTGTCCGCCGTACTTGGCATGCCTTCGTAGTTTAGGACGGAGATGAGCTTTGCGGCGTCGGTGCCGAGTTCGATCATCATTAGGCTGCGAAACTGTGCGTCGCGGTTTTGTTCGATGACGAAGATGCGTTCGTGCGAGTGTACAAAATCACGAAATGCCTTGCCGAACGGGAACGCCCGCGGCCGCATTGCGTCTAGCGTGATGCCGTCGGCGGCGAGCATCTCGAGGGCCTCTTCGGCGGCGTAGGTTGACGTGCCGAAGTAGATAACCCCGTCGCTCCGTTTTTTTACGCCGTTGCCATTGTGCGACTTTGCGTTGTAAAAAACGGGGGCTGGCACCAGCTCCTTCGCGGTTTCCCACTTTCGGGCGAGCCGGTCCATATTGCGGCGATAGACGTCGCCGTCTTCGGTGTAGACGGCGTATTCGTCCCGCGACGAGCCGCGCGTGACATACGCTCCGCGGGTCGGATGAACGCCGGGAACGGTGCGGTATGGGATGCCGTCATCGTCGACGTCTAGGTAGCGGCCAAATTTGCCACGAAATTGCTCTATCGCACCGCCGGCAAACGCGTCGCCGTCGGTTTCGTTCTCCATCCCTTCGACAATGTCGGCCTGCGCGGCTCCGCCGACGCGTT
>CAYSMU010000513.1:0-2565 GCA_964432145.1 uncultured Chloracidobacterium sp. | reverse complement strand
TTTCCGTTAACATGATCGCCGTCGTTTACGAGATCAAAGACCAGCACTCCCGGCCGGGGTTTATCAGCTCGAACTAAACGCTAAAAAAAGAAGTAAGTGGGCCGCATGATGCGGGATCATACGATCGTGTGCGAGCGAGGGGCCATTTCCTCTGCCCGCAATGTCGCGAGCGGGAGGCAAAAAGTCAAAAGGCTGTCATTTCGGACAGCCTCTCTAAGATCTGGTTTGGAGATGAGTTACTTTTCGTCCTGGATCGGGGCTTCGGGATTGAGTTTTCTAAAACCGACGATGCGGCTGGCCCAGTAGCCTTTGAACGGCGAATAGGTGATGCCTTTGCTCGACGAAGCATGGTAAAAGCCGTTTTCGTCGGCGACAATGCCCATGTGGCCGAGGCCGTTAAGGAATACGAGCGTGCCAAATTTGAACCGGTCGTCACCAAATACCGGCGTAGATTGCGACCAAAGGCTGCGGGCACTGGCACGCGTGAATGGGATCCCGGCTTCCTGAAAAGCACTCCAGACAAATCCCGAACAATCATAGGTATTCGGCCCGGCGGTGCCGTAGCGATAACGAATGCCGTATCGCGATTTGATGGCACGGTCGAGGCGTGAGCTGGTCGATGCCCCGTAGGCGGACTTTCCGGCCGCGACCAACGCGCCGATATTCGTCGCCGTGACCGAGGCGGTCTTTTCAACGAGCGGTTCCCACGCGGCGTCCTGGCTTACCACGCGAATATCATTTGTAAGTGTCGGACGTGAAGAACTGGTGGGCTGGACCCTCTCAACCGGCTGTGCAGCGGGCGGCATATTGGTTGGCTGGCTCAGGGTAGGTTTAACGACCCTGTCGCGTCCCTGTGCCGAAACTGATACCGAAAAACCACATGCGGCAACGAGCACGCAAACCGATAGAAAGAGATTCCTATTAAAAAGTGTCAAACCAAAAGGCTCCTTGTGAACTATTTTGAGAGGGGCTGAGGAGATAGGCGAAAGGATCCACCTATTAATAAAAGATCAGTAACACACAACAAATTCCTAAAAATGTAGGAATTCAGCAAAACCACCAGCTCAGACTGTAACCCTTATTTATTAGTTGAAACTAACTCAACCGCAATTATGAAGTATAAGTGAAACGAATGCAAACCCTGTGCCCTGTTTTTGGGTTGGCCGCGCGGCCCATAACCCCGGTGACCTATAACGGGGGGCCTTAATGCCCCCGCCGCCACCCTTCTCCGCCTTCAGTTGTCCTTTTGGATACCACAAGAGAGACGCAATCGAGGTGTGCTTCCAGCAAAAACGAACAGGGCCAGAAAATACTCCGGGCCCCGATCATAAATTACGTAACTTGGGTTATTTCTAGGCCGAAAATGACGTGCCGCAGCCGCAGCCGCCGGTGGCGTTCGGATTATCGAACGTGAAGCCCGAGCCCATCATATTCGTCGTGTGGTCGATAGTAATGCCGTTCAGGTACTGAGCGGAGAACATATCGACAAAAAGCCTGACGCCCTCCTTGTCCATGATGAAATCGCCGGACTTGCTTTCTTCCTCGATGTTGAGGCTGTACTGAAAGCCGGAGCATCCGCCCGGAACGACACGGACCCTGAGGCCCGCGGTTTCCGGCAGATCGTCTTCGCTGGCGAGAAATTTCTTGATCTCGGCGATCGCCGGATCGGTTACGGTCAACTCGACTGTAGGTGCTGCAACTGCTGACATATGTATAAGTTCCTCTCAGAATCACGGATCCGTCAAAGCGAATCCTTACTAATTTGTAATCTTAACGCGAACGTGCCCCGAAATGCAAAAGAAAAATCATCTTCGCGGCTCATCCGCCGGCTCATCGCCGATCGGCTGGCGGTATCGTTCCTTTTCCTTCTCCCGCTGCAGATAGGGGATGCCTTTCTGCATCCAATCCGGCGCCGGAGCACCTTTTAAGAAGTGGTCGAAGAATTCCTTCATGCGTCGGGCGTAGTCCTTCTGGTTTTGGCGTTTCCGTATCCCGTGCGGTTCACCGTTGTAACTGAAGAAATAGACCTCTTTATTCAAACGCCTGAGCGACAGATAGAACTCGATGCCCTGATACCAGGGCACAGCGTCGTCTGCATCGTTGTGAAGCATAAGAACCGGCGTCTGCACACGGTCGATGTAAAAGAGCGGCGAATTTTCGGTAAAGAGCTTTGTCGAGTTCCAGGGCGTGCCTCCGATGCGGCTCTGGGTCCGTTCGTACTGAAACTGACGGGCTATCCCTGGGCCCCAGCGGATGCCGTTGTACGCGCTGAACATATTCGCGACGAGGGCTCCGGGAGCCGCCGCGCGGAATTTGTTGGTCTGCGTGATCATATAGGCGATCTGGTAACCGCCCCAACTGTGCCCCTGAATGCCGATCGCCTTTTCGTCAACAAAACCCATTTTCACGACCGACTCGACGCCCGGGACTACGCAATTCAATGCGCTCTTTCCAGGATGGCCGACCTTATAAACGATGTCGGGCACAAAGATGACGTAGTCGTTGCTGGCATAATAGCTGTAATTGATGTTCTGCCCAGGGCCCGGCGTCGGGAAGTTATGGACC
>CAYSMU010000512.1:0-2573 GCA_964432145.1 uncultured Chloracidobacterium sp. | reverse complement strand
AATAAAACTGTTGTGTTTGCCATGATATTTTTCCTCAGCGGTTTTTGGACTTTGGCTAATACAAAACCAATAGCCAAAGACCAAAAAACCTAAAACCCAAACCCTTAGTCCGCGACGAACGGCAGCATCGCCATTGAGCGTGCGCGCTTGATCGCCTTAGAAACCCGACGCTGGTCCTTGGCCGAAATACCCGAGATACGTCTCGGCATGATCTTGCCTCGCTCGGGCACGAACTGCCTCAGAAAATCAACGTCCTTCCAATCTACATAGTCGGGAACGACCTGACGCGGACGTCGTCGCTGATAACGACGGGGACGATCGCCAATTACCTCTTCGTCGAGATTAAGGTCTCTGTCATTCAAAACTTCAAGTTCTTTTTCTGCCATAACTTTCTCCTTTGCGCTCGGCGATTAAGCCTCGGCCTGAACCTCCACTGCCTCTGCCGACGGGCGGAACGATGCCCGCTTAGCTGCACGAGCCTCGCGCTTATCACGCTTCTTAGCGGCGGTCTTGCGATCCTCATCCACGCGAACCGTGATATAGCGCATGATCATATCGTTGACACGCATGCGGCGTTCCAGTTCGAGGATCTCCTGGCCCGTGCCTTCGATCTCGAACAGGACGTAGTGTCCCTCGTTCTTTTTCTGGATCGGGTAGGCCAGGGTTTTCATACCGATGTCGTCCATCCGAACGATCGAACCGCCTTCTTTTTCGATCAGCTTGCCGACCGCTTCGTTCAATTTCTCGATCTTTTCACCGGCGGTGTCCGGATCGATAATGTACATTACTTCGTAAGTTCTATTTGCCATTTATTACCTTTTCTCCTTTTGGCTAACCAACCTCAACTCCGTGAGCTGAAGTAAGGAATCAATTAAATCTCGCCATCGCCGCGTCAACCCCATCGCGAATGATGGACTCGGCCGCATCGGCTGCTATTTCAAGTACTTTCTCAACAGTTTCGGTTTCCTTTTTCGAAAAGTTCTCCAAAACAAACTTTGCGGCGTCCGCGACCGGATGTTCGGGTTGTATCCCGATCCGAAGCCGAATAAAGTCCTGTGTTCCCAAACGATCGATGATCGACCTCAAACCATTCTGGCCGCCGTGCGTTCCCTTCGGCCTGACCCGTATCGAACCGAATGGCAATGCCAGGTCATCGGAGATCACGATCAGCTTCTCGACCGACCGCTCTTCCTTTTCAACAAGGCAGTTGACGGCCTCACCGCTAAGGTTCATATAGGTCTGCGGTTTCGCCAATTCGACCACTCGATTGTCAAATTCAGACCGTCCGACGAACGAGCGGCACTCCGTTCGGCCGACCCTGGTCTGAAACCGGCCGGCGAGCACGTCCACGAGCATGAACCCGAGGTTGTGCCGCGTTTTCGCGTATTCCGGACCCGGATTACCGAGCCCCACGATCAGCCAGTTACTCACAGGACAAGACGTTATTCGCCGCCTTCGCCGTCCGTCTCGGCAGGAGCCTCACCGACAACCTCGGGCTGCGCACCTTCCTCAAGCTGCGGTTCAAGCACTGCCTCGCTGACGGTGATAATGGTCGCAACGACCGTCTCGGGCTCAGCGTGGATCTCGATACCGGAACCGACCTTCAGATCCGAGACATGTATAGTCTGGCCCGCCTCAAGATCGGTGACGTCAACGTCGATCGAATCCGGCGTGTTTGCCGGCTCGCAAAGGACTTTGACCTCGCGCATGACCTGGGTCAACACCGCACCCGGATCCTGAAGGCCGACCGCGTGACCGGTAAGATGGATCGGTACCGTCATTTCGATCTTTTCGCCCTTTGCGAAACGTCGAAGGTCGGCATGGATCAAACGGCCTTTGACCGCATCGATCTGCCGATCCTGAAAAATGACGTCGTTGACGCCGATGCCGTCAATATCGAGCGAGAACACAGTGTTTACACCCGTGTCAGTTCGAATGATCGCCGCGAGGTCGCTCAAGGACGCGGTGGCCGCAAGACTCTCAGTTCCGCCGCCGTAAACCACCACAGGGATCTTGCCCTGGGTACGAAGCCGGCGAGCCTCGTTCTTACCGCGAGTCTCACGCTTTTCAGCTTTAATGATTATTTTCTCTGCCATAACTTCCTCAGTCTTGAGTCTTAAGTCGTTAGTCTTGAGGTCAAAAACTTTCCCGCTCAAGACTTCAGACCCCAGACTCGCTAAATAAACAACGACGAAACACTCGTTTCGTCATGTATCGATCGGATCGCCGAAGCCAACAGGCTGGCGACACTCAAAACTTCTATCTGTCCGCTCTCAACCAGAGCCTGTGCATTCGCACTTGTCGGGATCGTGTTTGTGACTATCACCTTTTTCAGGTGCGAATTCGCAATATTCTCAACCGCGTTCCCACTCAACACACCGTGTGTAAAGCATGCCGAGATCTCGTTCGCCCCGGCTTTATGGAGTGCCTCTGCCACCTTGCAAATCGTGCCGCCGGTGTCGCACATGTCGTCGATGATAAGGCAATTCTTACCTTTGACGTCGCCGACGATATTCATCACATCAGCAATATTCGCTCGCTCGCGACGCTTATCGCAGAGTGCGAGGCCGGCG
>CAYSMU010000511.1:0-2574 GCA_964432145.1 uncultured Chloracidobacterium sp. | reverse complement strand
GCAAAGTATATAACGAGACCGATGGACATCCAGTCGATGAGCCGGATCCAGGTATCGAGCGGGAGACTGTTCATCATATACGCAGCCGACAGGATCGTCGCGATCGGGATAAACGGCGAAAGCGGCACCTTGAACGGGCGGTGAAGCGCCGGATTAGACGATCGCAAAATAATGATGCCAACACCGACGATCACAAACGCAAAGAGTGTTCCGATACTGACGAGTTCGCCGAGCAGGCTGATAGGTACAAAGCCTGCAAGTATCGCTACGATGACACCCGTTATCGCGGTGGTAATATGCGGTGTTCTAAATCTGGGGTGGATCTTCGCCGCCCATGCAGGCAGCAGACCGTCCTTCGACATCGAATAAAACACACGCGGCTGGCCCATCGTCATAACGACCATGGTCGAGCTGAGGCCTAGCACTGCTCCGACCTTAATGATGGTCGGAAACACTGCAAGGATGGTACCCATCGTCGTGCCCTGAGCCTTTTGCAGGGCAGCATCGATGGCCACGGCGATCGGAGCGGCTGCGTTGGTCAACAGTTTGTAATCAACGAGGCCAACCATGATGCCCGCGACCAGAATGTACAGCACGGTACAGATCGCCAGCGAGCCCATAATGCCTATCGGCATATCGCGTTGCGGGTTCTTGGCTTCCTGTGCGGCCGTCGAGACCGCGTCAAAACCAATATAAGCGAAGAATATGACGGCGGCTCCGGTGACCACGCCCGAGAATCCGAACGGCATGAATTCCGCGCAGCCGGGAGAACCGACCGTACATCCGATGCCCATGTTGCTCGTATTGACATAGCCGATACCGGCGACGATGAAAAGCACCACGACGACGACCTTTACGACCACGATAAGCGAGTTAAAGCTCGCCGATTCCTTGATGCCTCTGATGAGAAGCAAGGTCACCGCGACCGCGATCAATGCGGCCGGCAGGTTAAATACACCCGTGGCCACAACATTGCCGGCAGCATCCTTTAACTCCATTCCGGGCGGAGCACTGAGAGCCAGCGGGAAGTTTATCCCGAGAGTGTCACGAAGGAGACTCACAACATATCCCGACCACCCGACCGCGACCGTCGCGGCACCAAAGGCATATTCGAGAATGAGGTCCCAGCCGATGATCCAGGCGATGAATTCTCCGAGCGTACCGTAGCCATACGCATACGCGGAGCCCGATATCGGGACGCTGGCGGCAAACTCTGAGTAACAGAGGGCCGCGAACGCGCTTACGATACCCGCGAGTACCATCGAGATGATAACGGCCGGGCCGGCATGTTTGCCGGCCGCCTGGCCGGTCAAGACGAAGATGCCTGTACCGATGATCGCACCGACGCCGAGCATCGTCAGATCCAGGGCTGTCAGACTCTTTTTTAGAGTATGCTCGCCGGTTTCCTGAGCCTCGGCGATGATCCGGGAAATTGGTTTAGTCGCGAAAAGTGACATGAAAACCTCCTAAAGTTGTTCTTACAATTACTGCTCAGCCATGTCCGGCTTTGCGGACAGGCTCTTCCAAATAAAATAGACCGGCACTCCCGTGAGAACGATCAGCAGCCCGGGCCAGGTTGCCGTGGTCTGATAAGCAAACAGGACAACCAGAATAATCGATGCCCCAACAATGTAGAACGCCGGAATTATCGGATACCCAAGTGCCTTATACGGACGTTCGGCATCAGGTTGTTTCACGCGGAGCACAAAGATGGCCGCGATGGCCAGAATATAAAAGATCAGGGCGGCCGAGATCACGTATGTGAGCAGGTCGCCGTAAAGGTTTCCGTAAGTTACCTTGCCGTCGGCTGCCTGATTGACCGTGCGCGGCAAAACATAGAGTCCCGACAAGATGCCCTGGATCACGATCGCCCACGCCGGCACGTGAAACCTGTTGAGTTCGCCTGCCGCCTTAAAGAACAGGCCGTCTTTTGCCATTGCGTAATAGGCTCTAGCTCCGGAGATGATCAGGCCGTTATTGCAGCCAAAGGTCGAGATCATGATCGCAACCGCCATTATCACGGCTCCCGCTCCCGGAAAAATGACATCTGCCGTCGCCGAACCGACACGATCGCTCGGGACCTTTTGTATATCTTCGAACCGCAGCGTGACGAGATAGGCAATATTCGCAAGAAGATATAGGGAAATGACGCCGCCCGTTCCGAGCAGGAGCGAGAGCGGCAGATTTCGCTTGGGATTCTGCACCTCACCAGCCGTGAAGGTCACATTGTGCCATGCATCGGCAGAAAACAGGGAATTGGTCTGTGCGACGCAGATGGCGATCAGCATGCCCATGGTTGTCAACAGCGACGCCATCGATGCGGCCGAGTCGTTTGCCGGTGTCGCGCCGACATTCTGAATAGTCCCGCGTACGGTCCAAAGGTCGCCAAAATTAGCTGCCGCGATCTCAGGGTACCAGGCGAGGCCGACAACGATGCCGAGAATGATCAGAGCGATGAGTGAGCCCGTTTTGGCAAAGGTAAAGCTATTCTGCACCAGCTTGCCCAGCTTAAGCCCGCGCGTATTCATAAACGTCAAAAGGACGATCATGACGATACCCAGCAATTGGGCGGTC
>CAYSMU010000510.1:0-2577 GCA_964432145.1 uncultured Chloracidobacterium sp. | reverse complement strand
AGGGCCTTCTCGAGACCGTTTCGGTCCAGGAGCGGCTTCAGAAACTCATTGACGTCCTCGAGGGCGAGATCGAAAAACGACAGCTCGACCGCAACATCCATTCGCGCACCAAAAAGCAGATGGATAAGCACCAGCGCGAATATTATCTGAACGAGCAGATCAAGGCCATCCATAAGGAACTGGGCCGAAAGGACGAAAAGGCCGAACTCGACGATCTCAAGAAAAAGATCGTTGATGCCGGTATGACCGACGAGGCCACCGAAAAGGCGATGCAGGAATTCTCCCGCCTTGAGGCGATGCCGCCCATGTCGGCGGAGAGTACGGTCGCCCGGACCTATCTCGATTGGCTCGTAAATGTACCGTGGCAGGTACGTTCGGACGAGATCGAGGACCTGTCGGAGGCCGAAAAGACCCTTAACGACGATCATTTTGGCCTTGAAAAGATCAAGGAACGAATACTCGAATTCCTCGCTGTCCGCCAGCTTGTTAAGAATCCGAAGGGAACGATCCTCTGCTTTGTCGGCCCTCCGGGCGTCGGCAAGACGTCGCTCGGCAAGTCGATCGCAAATGCTACGGGCCGAAAGTTCGTACGGCTCGCCCTCGGCGGCGTCCACGATGAAGCCGAGATCCGCGGCCATCGACGCACATACATCGGATCGATGCCGGGCCAGATCATCCAGCTGATGAAACGCGCCGGAACGACGAATCCGGTCATTTTGCTCGACGAGGTCGATAAGCTGGGCCGCGATTACCGGGGCGACCCGAGCGCGGCGCTGCTCGAGGTGCTCGATCCCGAGCAGAACGGTACGTTTCGCGACCACTACCTTGACGTTGATTACGACCTGTCGCATGTTTTCTTTATCGCGACGGCGAATGTCCTGCACACGATACCGCCGGCATTGCAGGACAGGCTTGAGATACTGCATCTGTCGGGCTACACCGAACGGGAAAAGGTCGAGATAGCGAAACAGCACCTGATCCCTAAGCAGTGCGAGAATAGCGGCATCGATCCCGAAACGGTCGTGTTCACGGACGACGGCATACTTGAGACGATCCGCCATTACACTCGTGAGGCCGGCGTCCGCAATCTGGAACGCGAGATCAGTTCGTGCCTACGAAAGATCGCAAGAAAATTTGTTGCGGCCGACGAAAAGAACGACTTCAAGGTCGTGGTAAATGCTGAAAAAGTTCAGGAGCTGCTCGGAACGATCCGGTTCCGAAAGCAGGATATCGCCCGTAAGAGCGAGATCGGCCTGGTAAACGGGCTGGCCTGGACCGAGGTTGGCGGCGACGTGCTTCAGGTCGAAGCCACACTGGTCAAAGGAAAGGGCGAAGTGACCCTCACCGGGAAACTCGGCGAGGTCATGCAGGAATCGGCAAAGGCGGCGTTGACCTGTGTACGTTCACGGGCCGAGGACCTTGGCATCGATCCCGCGATCTTTCGGGAAAAGGACCTTCACATCCACGTCCCCGAGGGGGCGATCCCCAAGGATGGTCCCAGTGCGGGAATTACGATAGCAACCGCAATGGTGTCGGCAATGACGAGACGGGCTGCCCGTCACGACGTTGCCATGACCGGCGAGATCACGCTCCGCGGTAAGGTCCTGCCGATCGGCGGCGTCAAAGAGAAACTGTTGGCCGCTCACCGCTTTGGATTGAGGACGATAATTCTCTCAAAAGAGAACGAAAAGGACCTTGCCGACATCCCGGATGAGGTCCGGGACGAACTTACGATTCGGGTCGTCGATACTATCGATGAGGTCTTACGCTATGCGATCGAGGAAGGGGTCGTTAGCGAACGGCTCTCGACGCCGCAGATCTGGGGAGCCGATGCCCAGGCCGCCGATATTTCGGCCTCGGTCGAATAGTCAAAGATGAAAATAACATCCGCCGAGTTCGTAAAAAGCGCATTCGAGCGGGCACATTGGGTTTCGGATGGCCGGGCAGAGATCGCTTTCCTCGGCCGCTCTAACGTCGGCAAATCATCGCTCATAAATTCGCTCCTGATGCGAAAGGGCCTCGCCAGGACTTCGAATACGCCGGGCCGTACACAGAGCATCAATTTCTTTCTGATCAACGATGAGTTTTATTTCGCGGACCTGCCGGGGTATGGCTATGCCCGGGTGTCAAAAGCGATGCGTGCCGATTGGGGGCAAATGGCCAGGGAGTACCTTGAGCAACGCGACGAACTCGCACTCTGTATTCAATTGATAGATTCCCGGCATAAGCCGACCGCGCTCGATATGCAGTTGAATGAATGGCTTGTGGCCCATGATAAGCCGCGAGTTGTCGTTGCGACGAAATCGGACAAATTGTCGAATAACGAATTGGCAAAGACCCTCGCGGTGATCCGCCGGGAGATCGATGGGGCAAAAGTAATACCTTATTCGGCGACGACCGGCCGCGGCCGCGACGAACTCTGGGCGGAAATTATTGCCGCTGCATCGAAAATGTGATTTTTTTATTTGATTTTCATCCATTAAAGTTGTAATAATTAAATTTCCTTGGCAGTTCAGGATTTCTCGAAAGAGCTGTTTTGCTCATTTCAGGCAGTACTACATACAGTCCATACGATTT
>CAYSMU010000509.1:0-2580 GCA_964432145.1 uncultured Chloracidobacterium sp. | reverse complement strand
AATGGCGATATATCTGGGCGGCGACCAGGCGGCCGGGCGACCTAATCTTGACGATCTGACTCCGCGGCAAATAGTTGAGGAGCTGGACAAGTATGTCGTTGGTCAGAATGCCGCGAAGAAGGCGGTGGCGGTTGCTTTGCGCAATCGGATCCGTCGGCAAAAGCTGCCGGCGGAAATCGCTGAGGATGTTTTGCCAAAGAACATACTGATGATCGGCTCGACCGGTATCGGCAAGACCGAGATCGCACGGCGTTTGGCACGTCTCGCAAATTCCCCTTTTATTAAGATCGAAGCGTCAAAGTTTACCGAGGTCGGATACGTCGGCCGCGACGTCGAGTCGATGATCCGCGAACTCGCAGACGTCGCCGTCGATATGGCGAAACAAGGCGCGTTCGAAGAAGTCCTGCCGCGTGCCGAGCAAAACGTTGAGGAAAAGCTGCTCGACCTTCTGTTGCCGCCGTCGCATTCGAATTATCAGGCGACGAACGAGGAAAGCTCAGAAAGTTTAGAAGAAACCGCTATTTCCCATTCCCGAACCCGTGAGAAGCTTCGCGAACAGCTAAAACGCGGAGATCTCGACGACCGGCTCGTCGATATCGAGACCCAGGACCGCTCCAACGCGACGATAGATTTTATCGGCGGCCAGGGAATGGAGGAAATGGGCGTGAATTTCAAGGACATGTTCGGCAACATGTTCCCGTCGAAAACGGTCCAGAAAAAGCTCACCATCGGCGAGGCCCGCAAGATAATGCTCCGCGACGAACAGGAAAGCCTAGTCGATATGGAGCAGATAACACGTAGGGCGATCGAAAAAGCTCAGTCGTCGGGCATTATTTTTCTCGACGAGATCGACAAAGTCGCAGGCCGCGAAACGGGCGGCAATCCGGACGTATCACGCGAGGGGGTCCAGCGCGACCTGCTCCCGATCGTCGAGGGCACCAACGTTAATACAAAATACGGCATGGTCTCGACTGACCACATCCTGTTCATCGCCGCCGGAGCGTTTCACGTCGCGAAGCCGACAGATCTCATCCCCGAGCTGCAAGGCCGCTTCCCGATCCGCGTCGAACTCGAGGCCCTAACCGTTGACGACCTTAAGCGCATCCTGGTGCAGCCAAAAAATTCGCTGATCAAACAATACCAGGCACTCTTAAGCACCGAGGGTATTGAATTGCAGTTTACCGAAGACGCGATCGACCGACTTGCAGAGATGACGGCCGAGATCAATAAGACGACCGAGAATATCGGTGCCCGGCGGCTTCATACCCTGGTCGAAAAGTTGCTCGAAGAGATCAGTTTTTTGGGCAGCGAACTGGATAACAAGGATCAATTGATAGATCTGCAGTACGTCAATGACCGGCTCGGAACGCTTATCGAGGATCGAGACCTTCGCCAGTATATTCTGTAGGAACTCATTGTTCAGGCCCGAATAGCTCGTTTGATTGTGAAAAGGACAACGAAACAACTATTTTTCTGGCTCTCGATCGCTGCGTTGTGTGCAGCCTCGGTTGTCGCGGCGGGCTGTGGAAAGCGTGGTGCCCCGGTCCCACCGCGCGAGCGGGTCAAACAGCGGGCCGAAATTTCCGGCTTTCAGCGAGGAAATCAGGTACTGCTCTCTTGGGAAATGCCCGCACGAAATGCACCCGCGGGAAACGTCCAGCACATCGCCCGGATCGACGTTCATCGTCTGGCCGAGCCGCTTACCGCTCCTCAGCAGATCACGGAAGAAACATTCGCAGACCGGAGTACGATAATTGCGACTATACCTGTAAAAGATGACGACTTTGGGCTGAAAAAGCTTCAGTATCGCGACCCGCTCGAGTTCGCGGGACAGGCTGTCCGGATCAGGTACGCGATCCGCTTTGTCAACGCACAGGGACAAAAGGCGGCATTCTCCAACACTCTCCTGATCGAGCCCGCGTCAAAGATCGCCGACCCGCCTAGTTCCCTAACGGGTGAAGTTAAGCAGGAATCCATTGATCTCAAATGGCAGCCGCCGTTAAAGAATATTGACGGATCGACCCCGGTAAGCATACTTGGATACAACGTTTACCGGTCCGAAGCCGCGAACGTCCCGGGCAAATTGTTGAACAAGTCACCGATTGTGTCGCCCTCGTTTCGTGATGAATTTTTCCAATTCGGGAAGGAATACTTCTATTTCGTTCGGGCCGTATCCGCCGGGCTGGAAGCGGCACCCGTCGAAAGTCTCGAATCGAACATACTCAAACTGACACCGATCGATACATTCGCACCGACTCCGCCATCAGCCCTTACCGTCGCGGCCGCCCCGGGAACCATCTCCATCTTCTTTGCGGTCAACCCGGAAAAGGACATTGCCGGCTACAAAATATACCGCACAACCGACGAATCAGAAGATAAAGCAAAATGGCAGCTGATCACGCCTGAGTTGTTGAAAACAAACACTTTTCAGGACACCAAGGTCGAGTCCGGCAAGAAATATTTCTACTACGTCACGGCCACCGATACAACCGGCAACGTCAGCGAACGCTCCGAGGTTGTATCGGAAACTGTTCCGTAAAATACCTTATTTTTAATGCTCTCGAGGCGAGTGAAGGTCTG
>CAYSMU010000508.1:0-2594 GCA_964432145.1 uncultured Chloracidobacterium sp. | reverse complement strand
CTGACGAACGATTTCTTTGTCAACCTGCTCGACATGCGCACGAGATGGGAACCCGTCAATGGCGACGGGCAGATATTCAACGGCCGCGATCGCAAGACCGGCAGCGTCAAATGGACGGGCACGAGAGTGGATCTGATCTTTGGTTCGAATTCCGAGCTTCGGGCACTGGCCGAGGTCTATGCTTGTTCGGATTCCACGGAAAAGTTCGTGCTTGATTTCGTCGCGGCGTGGGACAAAGTCATGAACCTCGATCGGTTCGATCTGGCGTAGTCCGCCGAGTGAAACAAAAGAAAAAGGCGGCTGAGTAATTAGCCGTCTTTTTTAATGCGAGCTTTCATATCGGTATATGCAGTCTCGATCAAAATCATCAGAGCCTCGTCGCTGACATCCCCGCCGGGCCTGAGCTTCACGTGACGCATAAATTTGCCCGTGCCTTCGAGCAGGCCCGAGGGATCATCGAGCTCGGCCCCGCGAAAAAAGCCAACGTTGACATGGGCCGTGAAAGCATTGACATAACCGAACGCCGCCTCGCCTACGCAGGCAGTCGGATGGCCGTCATGCAAAATTTCGTGTACATCATCCCCGCAACGGCGCATGACCTCAAACCACGCCCTCGCTATTCTGCCGAGTTCACCCGAACAACGGTCGAACCATCGCTCTATCGCCGGATCGCGTTTGACTGACGTTGGAAAGCGAAAAAGTTGGCTCATCTTGAGGCCGACGATCTTAAAGAAGCCATGATCATTTCCTTAAGTACACCGATATCGATATCCGCCAGCTTATTGATGTAAATGCAGCCGCCGCTGGTCTTGTGCTTGCCGAGTTTTTCGAGCGCGGCAGTATGCTCGTGCATGTAAACGCTGATATATAACGACAAGTTTGCCTTTCGAGGTGAGAAGCCGATAAGGAACCAATCAACTTCGCGGCCGCTGGCAGGGCTCTTATATCTTTTATTTCCAAAACCAATGATCGAGCCGCCCCACATTTTGGGCTCTTCGCCGCTCGCCTGTTTCATCATTTCCAGGATCGCGAAACTGTCCTTGCGCTTCTGCTCATGCTCGATCGCGTTAAGAAAATCCTCGACGCTCGCAGAGGTCGGCTTTGTTTTTATCTCAGCTAGTTTAGATCTCTTTTCGGCCATTTGCTGCCTGTCGTCAGTCTAGCCCGTCTGTCAGAAAAATGAAAGGAATTGCCATCGATCAGAAATCCCAAAAAACCGGAATTAAGAGCGTGGCCAGCAGCCAGAAAATAATGTTGAGGGGCGTTCCAATTCTAACAAAATCGAAAAATTTATATTGTCCGGGCCCGTATATCATTGTGTTAGTTTGGTAACCGACGGGGGTCATAAAGCTAGCGGACGCGGCAAAGGTTACGGCTACTAGAAATGGCTGCGGGTTGACTCCGAGTGTCGCCGCCGTTGCTATTGCTATCGGAGCAAGCAAAGCGGCCGTCGCATTATTTGACATCATTTCGGTCAAAATGGATGTCAGCAAGTAAAACGCCGAGACGAGAGCTATCAAGCCAAAGGTTCCCACTGTCGAAACGAGCTGCGTCGATATGAGGCGCGCCGCCCCGGTAGTTTCGAGCGCTGCTCCTAAAGATAGTATCCCGGCGAGAAGAAAAATGATCTTCCATTCAATTGCCTGATACGCCTCTTCTAGTGTGACGCATTTTGTCAAAATAAGCAGGATCGAACCGACTGTGGCGGCCACCACGATTGGTGCGAAATTCAAACTGGCCGTCAGGATCACTCCTGCGACTATCGCGGCAGCGGCGACAACCTTATTCCGCCGAAATTCGACTGTCTGTTGTTCCGAAGTTACGATGAAGTCTTTATTTCGCTTAAAGGCGTTGACCCTATCGAGGTGTATTTCCAGCAAAAGGAGGTCGCCCCCGCTTAACTCCGCGTCAGAAAGCTTCTCTCGCAAAAGCTTGCCGCGATGGCGGATCGCGAGCACCGTAGCACCGTAATTCTCTCTGAAGTTGGACTTTTGCAGCGTACTGCCGACAAGGCTGGAATTAGGAACAATAACCGCTTCCAACAGGCGGAAATCTTCAGAAGTAATGCTCTCATCGCCCCACTTCGCTTGCGGCTTGAACCTAATGCCGGAGCGCTCCTGCAGGGCCCTAATATCATCGAGATTACATCGCACGAGCAGAATATCATTTGCAAGCAAGACAACGTTACCCTTCGGCTGCGGTATCGTTTCGCCGTCGCGGTGGATCTCAAGGATGGTAATGTCCAGGTTGTGTACGAGAGGCGAATTCTCGATCTTATAGCCAACCGAGGCGGCTTCAGGCAGCAGAACGATCTCGGTCAGGTATTCGTTCAGGGCAAAAACTTCTGTCAGATCGCCTTGACCCCGGCGCTCAGGAATCAATCGAACCCCGACCAATAGCATGTAGGCGGTACCTACCGCAAACATTATTAGGCCGAGTGGCGCAAATTCAAACATCGAAAAGGCGGGCACCCCCACGTGCCCGCCTTTTTTGTTGGCCGGGCCGATGCGGCGGCCGTCACTTGCAGCGGAACAGGACGCGGTAATTGATGTCGGCCTGGAGACCGGCAAGGATCTCCTCGTAGTCACGCCCCT
>CAYSMU010000507.1:0-2597 GCA_964432145.1 uncultured Chloracidobacterium sp. | reverse complement strand
TACACCGCAAAGCCGATCGCAGGTGCGAACACCTTTGCCCAAGGTGCCGGTGCCTTAAACCTCGACGGGGCTGTCAGACTCGCACGGTCTTTACGAACCGACGCTGAGTTCCAGACACTGACGAAAGGAACTTCCACAGTTCCCGCGGGTTGGGCAATGCCCGCGAGCAGCACTACGATCGGAGGAAACACGTTCTCGTGGGCCCAGTTGGTGACCGGAAACCACACTTTCATGACCGGACAAAATCTGGTTTCGCAGTTTCAGGCCGTTTATAAGCGAGAGTATGTCTTCGGTTCAGGCGTAACCTTTGGAAACGGGGCTTTCTCGCTCAACACCTCCACCTACTACACAACCGGTGTAACCGTAAACCGACAGGTCGTTACCAGTAACGGATCTCCGCTCGGAGCCGGAACTACGTACCTTTCATACGGCGTCCTCGTCGGTGACGGTGTACTCGTCGGTGACGGTGTACTCGTCGGCGACGGCGTCCTCGTCAGTGACGGTGTACTCGTCGGTGACGGTGTACTCGTCGGAGACGGCGTTCTGGTCGGCGATGGCGTTCTGGTCGGTGATGGCGTACTCGTCGGCGACAGTGTCCTCCTCGGTGATGATACTCCTGCAATGCAGTAAGGGAGTAAACAAACATAGGAGGTCAAAAATGTGAATACTCTAATTACTGCAAGAACAAACAAGCTTCATCGAAGCGAAATCGCACCGTACATCACGATCTCGCCGGACATGGCAAATGTCCATGAGTTGAAAACGGAGAACACAGTTGAAGTTCAGGCCTTCCTATCGATCAGGCCGGTCCATACAGTAGTAATGTCGAGTTTTATCGTCGACAACGGGATCGAAAGCGAACTCAACCGTGGCAAGTTTTTTGGTTACAGAAATGCAGCCGGACAACTCGAAGGAGTCGCTCTTATCGGTCACGCGACACTCGTCGAGGCAAGGTCTGACGAGGCTCTGAGGGCATTGGCGGTGATAGCTCAGACGTCTGAGACGCCGATCCACCTTGTCATGTCGAGCGGCGATGCTGCAAACGACTTTTGGCAGGAAATGACGAACGGCCTCAAACAGCCTCGCTTGACCTGTACAGAAGCATTATTTGACGTATCGTTCCCATTCCCGGTCCGCAGAACGGATCGCGAGGTGAAGAACGCCGACATGACGCACCTGATCGCGGTGGCCGAGGCTCAGGCCGAGGTCGCGTTCATCGAAAGTGGGGTCGATCCGATGGTCAGGGACCGGGAGGGATTTCTCAAACGTGTCGCCCGCCGCATCGAACAGAACCGCGTATTCGTCGTGACGGAGGGTGACGAGGTTGTATTCAAAGCCGACATCATCGCTGAGACGAACGAAGTGATCTATCTCGAAGGCGTCTGGGTAAACGAGAAATACCGCGGACACGGCATCGGCAGCGAATGCCTCTCGACTTTGACACTGATGCTACTCGATCGTGTTGAGCACATTTGCATGCTAAGCAATGTCGAGTTCAAGAGTGCTCACAAGAGCTTCGTCAAAGCGGGTTTTCGCAGAACTGACGAATGCACGACCCTGTTCGGATAGCACAAATAATAACTAGACAAACATGTTTGAACATCGGATAATAAAGAAGGCTTCAAGCGGCCTTCTTTTCCATTCCGCATGACGCGACAAAGATCATTCCTCCCTTAAATTTGACGCAGTTAAGAATCCGAGTAAATTACCCGCTAGACGCCTCTCCTGGGATCAGGGGCCGGCCTCGGTAATAAATGAGCAAGTCAAAGCATTCAGATCTTTTCATGATCTCGGTAATGGTCGCCGGCGTTGCGAGCATTGCCGGTGCGGCGTTCACGCTTGACCTGGCTAAGGCCGATACATACCTTCTACTTCTCAGTGTCTTCACAGTAGGGGTCGGTTCGCGTATCACCATCCAGATACCGCGATTTAAGTCCCACATTTCCGTCTCAGATACATTCATATTTCTTGTCCTTCTTCTTTACGGCGGTGAGTTCGCGATCATTCTTGCTGCGATCGAGGCGTTTGCGTCTGCATGGCGCTTCTGTAACCGAAAGCTGACTGTCTTTTTCAATGCCGCGACGATGGCCGTATCGACCACGATGGTCGTATTCGTGCTCAAGATCGCGGGCCTCTATTCCGAGAGCCAACTCCACGGCTATGGCGACGATCGTCAAAACTTTGTGATCGCGTTATCGCTAATTGCCCTGACGCAATTCATCGTAAATACCTCGCTTGCGTCCGTACACGATGTGATCAAAGACCGTATCCAGTTGTGGGAAACCTGGAAGACCAAATATATTTGGACGTTCTTTTCCTATTTTATCGGTGCGGCCAGCGCCGGCCTCTTGGTCCAGATCTCCGATATTCTTGGTTTCGGCATCATTCTGGCGGCGTTTCCGGTCATCTTTTTCGTTTTCCTGTCATACAGGATGTACATGAAAAACGTCGAGATCTCGATGAAGCAGGCTGAGCAGGCCGAGGAGTACGCCAAGATACTTGAGAACCAGTCGGACGCACTTCGTGAGTCCGAAGAGCGATTTCGAAGCGCTTTCGATTACGCACCCATCGGAATCGGTTTGCTGTCGCCGTCCGGA
>CAYSMU010000506.1:0-2604 GCA_964432145.1 uncultured Chloracidobacterium sp. | reverse complement strand
CGTTCCCTGGCCGTGATCGAAACTTGCGCTGTTCGAACTCAGCTTTGCATATCCCATATTTGCTTTGGCAAGTTCGGGCGAATCAAAGCCTTCGATCTCGACGTTACTGAGGAGTTCGATGTACTTTTCGGCCATGTTCACGATAGCCCCGATCGATCTGCCCTTGACGCCGTCACGTTCGAATTCGACTAGCTCTTCGGCTTCGGCCCTTTGCGTACCGTGCGTATAAACGACATTTTCGGTCTTTACCCCCAATGAGTTCGTCGTAATATTGACGTTACCCTTGAGGTAGGCGGTAAAGTCCTTATTTTCGCCCGGGACGTATAGGGCAGAGGCCGCAGTGAGAGTGTTGCTGGGACCTCCGCTCTTGTCGAAAGCCTCCAGATACATATTCGTCAGTTCCTGGTGGTTATCGGAGAAGGTCTTCGCGACGTCGGCCTTAATGTAGTACTTCTTCTCACCGTTCTCGGATTCGAGGCGTTCGTAATTGTTGACCTCGGCAACGACATCGGTCGAGAGAGCTGCATGTTCGCCTCGCAGCTTAAATGCAGTTTTTGATCGCTCGCGATAGAAGCCGACGATGACCGCAATGATCGCAACAATTATCGCTCCGATCACTATCACCCGCACATATTCGGGGAGCCGTGCCCGAAGGTAGAAGTCGTTCGGATTGTGTATCTCCTGAGTTGGCACGTATCGCTAATTATCCGCTCTTAGATCTTCGACCACAAGTTGCAGCCGCCTGTTTCCCTGCCATAAGTTTGCCTCGGGAACATAAGCTAATTCGATGCGGGTATTGGGGTTTAGAGTTTGCCCCTTAGAGCGCTCGACCCCGTCCCACCACACGGCCTCGAAGGTCCGGTTGTCGCTGCCGACGAGTTTAAGTTTTAGGTGTTTGTCCTTCATAACGAAGGGTTCGTCGCGCAAGACGAGATCGCGGGTTACAAAGATCGGCTTTGGATTTCCGGCTCCGAAAGGCTCGAAACACGCCAGATCATCGACAAGGCCGATGTTGAGACTTTGGCTTGTGACCAACGCGTCGATAAGGAGTTCGGGAATGAGATCGTCAGCCGTGAGCGTGGTTCCCGCGTGAACATTGAGTCGAGCTCTAAGCTCATCAACCTTTTCGACGCGTATCTTCATTCCGGCGGCCGCGGCGTGCCCGCCGTACTGTTCGAAAAGATCGGCGCAGGTATCAAGTGCATCCAATAGGTGGAAACCTGGGATCGACCTAGCGCTTCCGTGACCAAATCCATCTCGTAACGATAGAACAATTGTGGGACGATAGAGCTTTTCGGCGATCCTTGACGCCGCAAGCCCGATGACACCCTGGTGCCAGCCCTCGCCCGCAACGACAACGAAATGCCGGCCATCGTGCAAATCGGTCTCGGTCAATGCCAGTTCGGTAATTTCCTGCTGGACCTTTTGCCTTTCGCGGTTACGGCTGTCAAGCAGAGATGCCAGTTCGCGTGCCTTGCCAAACTCGCCAGCCTCAAAAAGCTCGACGACGTGGCGTGCGACGTCCATTCGGCCGGCGGCATTTATCCGCGGGCCAATTCGGAAGCCAATATGATAGCTGGTCATATCGGAACGGCAATCCGCGACCTCCATCAGGGCTTTTAAACCCCAATTATCGGTCTTTGGCAGGTCCAAGAGCCCAAGCGCGACGATCGCCCGATTCTCACCGGTCAGATCCATTACGTCCGCAACGGTCCCGATCGCGGCTATCTTGAGGAATTGCGGCACCTCGTGCTCCAAGCCATTCTCCCGCAGCAACGCGTGAGCCATCTTAAACGCCACGCCTACGCCGGCAAGATGTTTATCGGGATACGGGCAGCCAGTTTGATTTGGATTAACGACCGCGACGGCAGGCGGATTTCCGCGAACTTCGTCCGAAAGATGATGGTCGGTGACAATTACATCCAGTCCATGATCGCGTGCCCATTCGAGCGGTTCAAAGCTTCGAATGCCGCAATCGACACTGATCACTAACGTCACGCCTTCCTTCTGAGCCTGCTCTAAAGCCGGGATATTGATGCCATAACCTTCCGTAAACCGATTCGGCACGTGGAATGTCGACTCGCAGCCCAAAAGCGAGAGCATTTTTCGCAGCAAGACCGTTCCCGTCGTCCCGTCGACGTCATAATCGCCCCAGATCATTATCTTCTCGTGGTTGTTGACGGCCTTTTGGATGCGGTCGACGGCCTCGCGCATTCCTTTCAGCAGAAATGGCTCGTGGAGGTGTTCGGGCGACGGATTAAGGAATTCGCGCGCCTTCTCGGCGGTGTCGTGACCACGCGAGATAAGAAGAGCGGCGATCAGCGGCTTAACATCAAGCTTCGCGGCAAGCTCATTTACAGCTTCGGCGTCATGTTTACGGATCGTCCAGCGTTTATTCATCCGGGGGAATATTGCGATTAATTTACGACCGGGCTGATAGTACCCTGCCATAGGAGCACAAGGATCGCGACGCCGAGTACGAGCCTGTAAATGACGAAGACCGTCGTTGTATTTCGCTTAAGATAGGAAATGAGGAACCAGATGGCCAGATAGCCGACAATGCCGGAAACGATAACGCCCGCGATCAATGGCACGAAGGAGTCT
>CAYSMU010000505.1:0-2615 GCA_964432145.1 uncultured Chloracidobacterium sp. | reverse complement strand
TCGGCGTCGCCGTCGGAGTAGCCGTCGGCGTGTTCGTCGGCGTAGCGGTCGGCGTGTTGGTCGGTGTCGCTGTCGGAGTAGGTGTCGCGCCGCCGGAACCGAGCCTGAGGGTTGCGGCCGTAACAGCTCCGGTATCGCCCGTACAGCCATCGGTCAGACGCAGGGTCCATGTACCGTTCGATGTCGGGATGCCCGCGAAGGCAGCGTTGAGCGATGTAACCGGAGCCGGATTCACCTGGCCCGCACCACCCATCTGCGTTGAGCGATAGTTACCCGGTGTCAATACCGCTGCCGCTCCCTGGTTAGTCGCTTCCGTCCACCAGTTAATGCCTGCTGCCGTGTCTGTAAAGTTATAGAGGCCTCCGAGGTCAGAGCTGTCTCCAACACCTGTAGCGGTTGTTGCCCCGGTTCGGCCGAACACGGTGAACGATGTGGCGTTTGGAGCAATAAGCGTCGCAATGATATCGCCCATCCACGTATGGTTTGGCGAACCAAATGTCATATCCACGCTAACTGAGGTCGGCGCACCTGAAATGCCCGTTACCGAGAATGTAATATCACGCGGGGTTCCCGGCGTCGGGCCGCAGCCTGTCGAATCCGGAAGAGCTCCCACTCCCGCTCCGGGGAATGCCGATACACCGCCGCCTCCCGGCGTTGCCGTCGGGGTCGCCGTCGGCGTATTGGTCGGGGTCGCCGTCGGCGCTATCGTCGGCGTAGCTGTCGGCGTATTCGTCGGCGTAGCCGTCGGAGCGACCGTCGGAGTTGCCGTAGGCGTATTCGTCGGTGTAGCCGTCGGAGCCACCGTCGGAGTTGCCGTAGGAGTATTCGTCGGTGTAGCCGTCGGTGCAACCGTAGGTGTCGCCGTCGGCGTATTCGTCGGCGTCGCGGTCGGTGCTACCGTCGGGGTTGCCGTCGGCGTATTGGTCGGCGTGTTCGTGGGGGTATTTGTCGGTGTCGGGGTCGACCCGCAATTGTATGCAAGCGTGTCGATACCGATATAGTTTGAATTGGCCCCGCTAGGCCCACCGTCCTCCACAAAATAACGGAACGCAAGACGTCCCTGAGTTTCCGTCGGAACTCCGGTAATATTTACAGTGAACTGGGTCCAAGCTTCGGGGTATCCGCCAGTATCATAGTTCGGGTTGATGTCAAGAAGAAGGTTAGTGAAAACACCCGTCGATGTAGCGGTGGCCCCAACGTCCGTGCTGGCCCCCGCAGTGCTCATTCTAACTTGGAGGCGATCCGGATAGGGGGAAGCCTCGACAGTCCGGGTATAGAACGTCAAAGTGTCGCCGTTCTTAAGAGCCATCTGCGGTAGGATCAGCCAGTTGCTCAACGTAGAGGTTCCGGTACCGCTATTAAAATTGGCTCCCACATACTGTCCGGCCGTACCCTGATGAGCAGGGAACACAGTTCCCGTCGGCTGGAACCACGCGGTAGTACCCGGCCCGGGGCTGCTTCGATTCACCTGTACCCAACCATTGGTGAACAAGTCCGCAACCACCTCAAAACCCTGTGTCATTGGGGTACATGCAAAAGGCTGTTCGCTCTCAACCGATTGTGCATTGGTATCAAAAATACCCGGGAAAGACGCTATAGCGAGCGTCGCAATAAGTCCCAGAACAAACGAGATCGCGGATTTGCTTCCGACTCTCGAACCGGACGACTTTTTATTCTTTAACATAGCTGTTCAGATTCCTTATCGTGAAATTTTCCTAATTGAAAGGCCAAAGCGGCCCGGCACAAATATGTGTGCGGTATCAACAGTGATTTCAATGGTCTTTTTCTAAATGAGCAGGGTAACTATAAGCGAGTTTGTCCGTTTTGTCAAAGCAAAAATCACCGCGCAGACAACGGACGCCGGTAGTAACTCATACGGAATAAACGTGATAGCGCTACGCGTCTCGCATCACTGAACGATCCTAACGAAACGTTCGATGGCCTCGTGTGTCGTGAGGAGCAAGCGTTGATCTGTGAAATGAAACGCAAGAAGCAAGGCCACCGTCGCGGTAAGCACGTAACCGGGGGCAGGGAACCATCGACGTCTTTGTGGGCGGGCAAAAGCATTTGCGTCCAGAGAGTCCGTTAGCCTCCTGATCCTCGCAGCGATGTCACCCTCGCGATCCGTAATGATATACGCACCGACCGGGAGCGACGGCTTTGCCCCGGACGGGACTATCCGGGAGATCTTGACCAAAGCGGAGGCAAGATCAAGCGCCGTCATGGAGCCGCGATCAGAAGCGAATTCATCCGCAACCACCTCGGCATGCTGGGCCCATGCCAGGTCGAGATCTCTCCCGATCGGCAGGATCAACAGATCCCGACATACGCGCAGAACAGAGCGTTTGAGATTATCGCGTGCTCTCAGATGCCCGTATTCGTGGGCGATAGCTGCACGCAATTCGCCGTTTCCAAGAGTTTCGAGGACCGATTCGGCGACAAATATTCGGGGCCGGAAGACCCCGATAACCGCGAGCACCGGAAATGTATGCCTGATGCAGTGGATCGGCAGTCCGACCCCTTCGATCCTGACCTCGTTCGAATGCATGAGCCAATTCGCCATAAGGCAATGGGTCGTCCACCAAGTCCGCACCACCCTAGCGGCCGCGACGATC
>CAYSMU010000504.1:0-2621 GCA_964432145.1 uncultured Chloracidobacterium sp. | reverse complement strand
GTGCGGCCACGGTAGGCTCGGTCTGTGCGAACGAGATGCCGTTCATCAACCCGATGCCGATGCAAACCAGAAAGATAGCAGTAGTGTTTTTCATGCTTACTCCAAGGTTATTGGGTTATTAGCTCAAACAGCGGTTGTTTTCTTGTACGTCAAACCATACCCGAAGGGGAACAGCGGATCGTAGTTCTCATCTCCTCGATTCCAGTTATCTTCAGCGGAACGCGGCCATGAGAAACTCAATTTTCCGTGAAAATCATGATCTCCAAATATCACTTCCGCGACACCCTGTCCTTCAGAACCCGGAAGCCAGGCCGCGATGAAAGCAGAGGCTTGTTCAAGCTCCTGATTGACCACCAAGGGCCGGCCCGAAATTAGAACCACGACGACCGGTATGCCTTTGGCGGTTATTTGCTTGATCGTCTGCAAGTCTTCGGGGTGGGTCACGGCCAATTCCAGCGTGCTGCCATAGGGCTTGAGAACCAGTTCCGGGCGTTCTACGCTGGAGCCAAGTGCGACTTGACCGTCCGAGCGCAGGCTTTTCGCCGATCACCACGAGGGCAACGTCGAATTTTTGGGTCTCCGCGGCGGAGCCATCGATACTGAGCACGGCAGCTGGCGCGACTTCACGAATCCCTTCCCAGAGCGAGGTGCCGCCTACAACGGCTTCATTACCCGAGGTTCCCTGCCACTCGATGCTGAAGCCGCCGCATTGATGACCGCGATTATGGGCATTTTTGCCCGCGACCAGAATGCGGGCATTTTTCGATAGCGGCAGGATCGCATCGCGGTTCTTCAGCAGAACAAGCGATTTGCGAACGGCTTCCCGCGCAACTTCACGGTGCTCCTGCGAGCCGAAACTTGCGTGATTCGACCAGGGTCTCGACGCAGGCCGCGGGCGCTCGAAAAGGCCGTAGGTGAATTTCACGGTGAGAATTCGTCTCACCGCGTCATCGATCCGCTCCAGCGGTACGATCCCCTGCTGCACGAGACTTCTCAACGCATCGAGGAACCGCTTCCATTTATCCGGGACCATGAACATGTCGACGCCGGCGTTGGCCGCTGCTTTTGAGAATCGCTCAACGCCATATCTCAATATCGGATTGAGATAGCTAAACAGGACGAGGGGCACTTCGGAACTGCGGCGAAATTCCGCCGCCAGGTCGATCACGTCCTGAAGGTGCGTTCCTTCTTCTAATGATCGCTGCGACGATCGCTGGATTGTCGGCCCGTCCGCCATCGGATCGCTGAACGGTACACCGAGCTCGATCACATCGGCGCCAAGTTCGGCGAGCTTCAAAATGATCGACAGGGAAGTCGCGAGATCGGGATCGCCGGCCGTTACGAAAGGAATGAAGCCTTTGCGCCGTTCGTTGTTCAATTGACTAAATCTTTCTTCGATTCGGCTCATGATCGTGGCACACTCCCTACCGGCCGTGTTTCTGCCTCTGCTCTAACTGTGTCAATGTCTTTGTCGCCGCGGCCCGACAGATTTACGATCATTACGCTATCGCGTCCTAATTCGGGTGCGATCTTGATCGCGTGCGCTATGGCGTGTGCCGATTCGAGTGCGGGGATGATCCCCTCTGTCTCTGACAACGTCCTAAACGCGTCAAGGGCCGTTGCGTCCGGAACGGACACGTATTCGACGCGGTCAATATTATGCAAATAGGCGTGTTCCGGCCCGATCGACGCGTAATCGAGGCCCGCCGACACGGAATGCGTCAGAGCGATCTGCCCGTCACTATCCTGCAAAAGATAGCTTTTCGTTCCCTGGAGAACGCCGACCGAGCCGCCGTCCATGAATCGTGCGGCGTGTTCGCCGAGGCTGCCGCCGCGCCCGCCCGCCTCCACGCCGATCATACGAACATCATCATCGAGAAACGGATGAAATAGCCCGATAGAATTCGATCCACCCCCGACGCAAGCGACCAGAACATCCGGCAATCGCTCTTCTTTATCCAATATCTGTTCCCGTGCTTCGCGGCCGATAATGCTCTGGAAATCGCGCACCATCAGTGGATATGGATGCGGCCCCAACGCCGAGCCGCGCTGGTAGTAGGTCGTGTCAACATTCGTTACCCAATCTCGAAGAGCTTCGTTGATCGCGTCCTTTAGCGTACGCGAACCGGAATCGACACCTCGAACTTCAGCCCCGAGCAAACGCATCCGAAACACGTTCACTTCCTGCCGCCGCATGTCCTCAGTGCCCATATAGACGACACACTCAAGCCCGAAAAGGGCGCAAACTGTCGCTGCAGCGACGCCGTGTTGGCCGGCTCCGGTCTCGGCGATAATTCGTTGCTTGCCCATTCGCCGTGCAAGTAAGATCTGACCGATGCAGTTATTTATCTTGTGTGCACCCGTGTGATTGAGGTCTTCGCGTTTAAGGTAGATCTTCGCACCGCCTAGCGTTTCGGTCAGGCGTTTTGCGAAATATAGCGGCGATGGACGCCCGACGTAATTAGTCAGCAGGTCGTTGAACTCAGCCTGAAAATCAGGATCGTCACGAAAAGCAAAATATCCGGTGGTCAGTTCATCGAGCGGAGCGACCAGCGTCTCGGGTACAAAGCGCCCGCCATAATCGCCCCAATACCCCTGCTCATTTGGCTCGTAACTCGTCA